>JAPOOP010000293.1 GCA_026713385.1 Candidatus Poribacteria bacterium
CTTTGAATCCGATCAAGACGTACGATGGTGTCCCGGTTGCGGCGACTACTCCATTCTCGCTCAGACACAACGTATTATGCCGGAACTCGGCATCCCCAAAGAAAACATCGTCTTTATCTCCGGTATCGGGTGTTCGAGTCGGTTCCCATATTACATGGACACCTACGGCTTCCATACCATCCACGGCAGAGCCCCAACGATCGCCTCTGGCGTAAAAATGGCGAACCCCGACCTCTCTGTGTGGGTTATCACAGGAGATGGCGATGCGCTCTCAATCGGTGGCAACCACTTCATCCACCTGATGCGCCGCAATTTTGATGTCAACGTTCTGCTCTTTAACAACCGCATCTACGGACTTACAAAGGGACAATACTCACCGACATCCGAGCAAGGAAAACAGACGAAATCCACCCCTCTCGGTTCAGTGGATACCCCCTTTAATCCGATTAGTCTCGCACTCGCTTCGGGGGCAACATTCGTGGCACGCTCACTGGACAGAGATCCAAATCACCTCCGAGCCATTATCAAGTCAGCGTTTGAACACAAGGGCACTTCGTTTATCGAAATCTACCAAAACTGCAACGTGTTTAACGACGGTGCCTTCTTTCAATACACGGAAAAAGATACAAAGGCTGACAACACGGTGGTTCTGGAACATAATGAACCTCTCGTTTTCGGAACAGAACATGACAAGGGTATCCGCCTGAACGGCTTCCAACCCGAAGTCGTTGATACCACAAACGGCGAATACTCCACTGAGGATCTCATCCTCCACGATCAATACGCCGAGAACACCACCTTGGCAAATTTCCTCGCCCGGATGAGCGACACGACTGATATGCCTGACCCCATCGGCATCTTCCGCAGTGTCCGACAGCCCTGCTACGAAGACCTGATGACGAACCAAATCCGCACCGCAAAAGAGCGTACGGGGGACGGCAATCTCGAAGCACTCCTCAACGCAGGCGAGACTTGGACTGTGTCTTAGCACTCCCCCGTCAAACCCCCTGCCTTTAGGTAGTGGATGTAGACGGTGTATGGGTTTATCATTGAAAAAGGATTTGACATTCCGTCAAAAATGTGGTATAATTAAAGTATCAGTTTGGCAGAACATTTGTAGCGTTACCTCTTGGTAACGTGTCTGTCTACCCACTACAAAGGGGTTGAACGAACTGATAACTCATGAAAACTTATAAATACCCGCTTGGCAAACAATCGAACACACTCCGCATTGGCAACTTGCTTGACGATATGTGGCAGGTGCATGATTACTTCCATAGGTGGCAAGACCAGAGATACAAAGACGGTTTGCCCTATGCGGATTGGTATGCTATGAAAAAGCACCTTCGAGAACTTAAGAAAACGACGCACCCACATTGGAAGTCTTTACCCAGTCAAGCGATCCAAGAAGAACTTAAACGTATTGACGAAGCCTATGTGCGTTTTTTCAAGAAGTTAGGTGGCAAGCCTAAGCGAAAAGTAAGACATAAGTTTAAGTCTATTACTTTTACACAAGCGGGTTATGAGTTAAAAAACAATCGTATTACGATAACTTTTCGTGAGTGGAATCCTAAAAAACAGGTTTGGTCTTTTAGGCGTATTCCCTACACCTTCTATAAACACCGTGAGTTTCACGGAACTATCGCACGTATCACACTCAAACGTGATAACTGTGGTGGTTATTGGATTTGCATAGTTACAGACCATACAGATACCAAAGAACTGTCAGCAACAGGTCAGAGAGTTGGGGCAGACTTCGGTATGAAAGACGCTTACTTGACACTGAGCACGGGTGAAAAAATACAGCACCCACAGCCCTTGAAACACTCCTTGAAGGAACTTCGTAAACTCAACAAAAGTCTTTCCCGCAAAAAGAAAGGTTCTAACGGTTGGTGGCGTGCTGTTCGCCAACTCGCACGTCTGTATCGGAAAATAAGCAACCAACGCAAAGACTTTCATTGGCAACTCGCCAGTAAACTCTGTAAACGATTTGATACGATCGTTCTTGAAACCTTGAACCTTGACGGTATGAAACGCTTGTGGGGACGTAAAGTCTCCGACCTTGCCTTCTACCAGTTTGTTGAGATATTGAAGTATAAGTGTCAAAAACAGAAGCGTCAGTTCATTCAAATGGGTCAGTGGACGGCTACGACAAAACCTTGTAGCGATTGCGGTTTTCACAATGAAACCCTTACTCTGAATGATAGGCAGTGGATATGCCCCGACTGTGGGTCTCACCATGATAGAGACATAAACGCTGCGATAAACATTTTGCGGGCAGGGATAGCCGTGAACGATTCCGCACGATATGCCTGATACTCGATTCAGAGTTTCAGGGAATTGCCCGCTGGTGGAGCGAAAATAAGACGTTCAACCTATTGGAAAAACGCAGTCGCTACGAAGCCGAGGTTTCCCCTGCCTTTAGGTAGTGGGTGCTATCACTTTGGTAGGATTCCGACCATGAAGATTTACATTCTAATTGATTCAAAAGACTGCTGCGGAGGCTTGCCGAAATATTACCGAGATTGCCCCCTTGAAAATCGATCCCCTTATACGTTTGAAGTTCGAGTGCTTGAAGGCAAATCAATTGACGGGTATCTGAATCGGGGTGCCCAGCAGATTGACGATCGTACCGTCAGCTGGCACACCGATGATCTTTGTGCCCTATCTATTTAGTATTGCCAATCAGCACACACCTCTCCAATCCAGTATTCCATACAATTCCCAAGTGGTAACAAAGAGAATATCAGAACAGCGTTAGAAAAGATGGGAATCTCAGAAAAAACCTTGTTTCCTGACTTGCTCGGTTTCTTTGAAAGAAATAGTACTGCACAGCCTTATAATCTAACAGTTGATCCACTCGGCTACTGAGGGACACTACTATGAACAATAAATTAACCGACAGAGACAAACTTTTTTCCAAATATTCACGACGCGGGGACCAGAGGTTGTTCGCGGGAAAGTACGACGCAGCCATTGAGGACTATAATGAGGCGATTGAACTGAAGCCAGATTACGCGTCCATCTATAGTATACGTGGTTACGTTTACCGCATCAAAGGTGATTTCAAATCTGCCATCAAGGATTATAATAAACTGATTGTACTCAGACCTGATAATGCTGACGCGTATTGTGATCGCGGAATCGCCTATAGCAAAAAGGGTGAATTTAAGCGTGCCATTCAAGACTTTAACAAAGCGATACAAATTAAACCAAACCTCGCCGATGCCTACAATGGACGTGGTTTAACGTACCACCAGATGAATGAAGTTGACCTCGCCATCACAGACTATAATACAGCAATAGAATTGAGACCCGATTTTGCCAAGGCATATAATAATCGTGGTATTGCTCACCGGGAGAAAGGCGAGTTCGATCAGACCATTGATGACGCTACCAAGGCAATAGAATTATATCCAAATTTCGCCCACGCCTACAGCAATCGCGGCAATGCTTATGTCAGGAAAGGCATAACGAGTCTCGCTATCAAAGACTATAATAAGGCGATACAACTGAATCCTGAATTGGCAGAAGCCTATTGCAACCGAGGTGTTGCTTATGAAATCATGAGTGAACTTGACCTCGCCATTAAAGACCATACCAAAGCGATAGCACTGCAACCTGATTATGCCGAGGCGTATAACAATCGGGGTGTGGTTTACAACAAACAAGACGAATCTAATCTCGCCATCAAAGATTTTAGCAAAGCGATAGAACTCAAGTCGGAGTTTGCAAATGCTTATAGTGGTCGCGGATATGCTTATTATGCCAAAGGTGAAGTTGACCTCGCTATTGAAGACTACAACACAGCAATAGAACTCATACCGAATTTTGCCGAAGTATATAACAATCGTGGTCTTGCTTATTTCGCTGAAGGTGAGCCGGAACTTGCCATCAAAGACTTGGACAAAGCAATTGAATCTAACCCCGATTATGCGGAGGCATATTATAATCGTGGCGTGGTATGGTCTCAGATGCAAAAGTGGGAAAATGCGAGATTAGACCTGACTGTCGCTAAAATCATTGGTAAAGACAGTCTCCGCTCATTCCAACACAGCAATAAAAGCGTCGTAAATTTCAAAGAGATACCCGATATCAATCCACCAGAAGACATCGCTGCAATGCTGGCTCCGCCGCAGGCATAACCATAGTAGGAAAACTGTCCAAACTGAAGCTTAATCAGATGGCACAGATCTTCAATTCGCGCCATTCGTACCAATCCGAGATTCCGACAACAGGCACAAAACCACCACAGAGAACCCACCTTTCCCTTGACTTTCCTCCTCAGACTTTGGTATCCTTTTAAAGGATTTATACAATACGATTCTCTGCTGGTACACCTCGGAAAGCAGCGAGGTTAGAAAACTCGCCAGCAAAAAATAGGCTTGATAAACACACTGGCACGCACGATAAGCGTGCTATATCATATCGGATTTTATACATGGATACTTTTGATTGCGAACTGAACCAACAGGTTATCTTCGGTGATAACACGATTGAGAGACTCGGTGAACTGACCCGCGAACGCGGGGGGAGTCGCGTCCTCATCGTGACAGATGCTGGTATCGAAAAAGCAGGCATCCTCGCGAGAGCCGTCTCCGCACTGCAAAGCGAAAGAATCGCCGCTTACGTTTTTGCCGACACCACATCCAACCCTACGACGGAAGATGTTGATGCTGCGCTTGCGGTCGCGAAGACCAACGCACCGATAGACCTTATCATCGGACTCGGTGGCGGTAGCTCAATGGACTGTGCGAAAGGCGTAAACTTCCTGCTCACAAACGGCGGAAAGATGGAGGATTACTGGGGCACAAACAAGGCAACACAACCGATGCTCCCATCTATCGGTATTCCAACGACTATCGGCACCGGTAGCGAGGCACAGTCCTTCGCACTCATTGCACAGGCAGATACACACATCAAAATGGCGTGTGGGGACAAAAAGGCACGATTCGGGACTGTCCTTTTAGATGCGACGCTTACCAAAACCTTGCCGAGACCGATCGCCGCAATCACCGGTATAGATGCGATCGCACACGCTGTTGAAAGTTACGTCTCAACGAGACACAACCCGATGTCCCAGATGTTCGCACGGCACGCATGGGAGTTGCTAAACGCTCACTTTGAGGCATGCCTTGAATCCAACGGTTCCACAGCCAGAAGCAAAATGCTGTTTGGTGCCTACCTTGCGGGACTCGCAATTGAAAACTCGATGTTGGGTGCCGCACACGCCTGTGCTAATCCTTTGACGGCGAGATACGAGGTTATCCACGGCGTTGCCGTCGCGTTGATGTTACCCCACGTCATCCGATTCAATAGCACTGTTGCAGGAGAAACCTATCATGAACTGTACCCGGACGGAGACTTAGCAGACAGAATTATTGTACTTAAACATATCGGCAATTTGCCGAACAGACTTCGGGATTACCCTGTCCAATACACGATAGGAACGGCAGACATACCAACGTTGGCAAAGGAAGCGGCGACACAGTGGACAGCACAGTTCAACCCGCGTTCTTTGAATACCAGAGATTTTATGAACCTTTATGAAAAAGTTTATTGAAATACAAGTAGATGAGCGGAATCGTACATATCTTAAAAAGACTAAAGCTACGGCACAACGGAATGTGTCTGCTACTTTTAAGAAGTTCATGGCAACGGCACAACGGCGTGTGCCTGCTACCTTCTTAATTTTCCTACTACTCTCCACCTCAGCCACAGCTTTCGGCAACTGGGCAAGTTTTCGTGGTAACCCACAACTCACGGGTGTCGCCGATTCCCAACTCCCTGAAAATCCGCAATTGCTTTGGACTTTTCAGGTAGGCGATATGATTGAATCCACTGCTACAGTCGTTGATGGCACAGTCTACGTTGGCGCATTAAACGGAACCCTCTACGCACTTGACGCACAAACCGGCGAAAAAAAGTGGACGTATCAGGTAGAGGGAGCGATCAAAGCTTCGCCCTCTATTCACAACGGTGTTGCCTACTTCGGTGATGGGGATGGGATTTTCCATGCAGTGGACATTAACACCCAAGAAACGAAATGGCAGTTTACGACGGAAGGTGAAATCATATCATCAGCAAATGTCATTGGCGACCGCGTGCTGTTCGGCTCGTATGACGGATTCCTCTATTGTCTGAACCGAGAGAACGGAGAACTGGTCTGGAAATTAGAGACTGAAGGTTACGTCCACGGTACCCCTGGGGTCTGGAAGCACATCGCAAACGATTCTGGTAAGATAAACAACTTCGCGATTGTCACCGGATGCGATAGTTATCTTCGCGTCATCAATATTGATGATGGTACGCAGACGCAACAGGTAAATCTCGGCGCGTATGTCGGTGCCAGTCCTGCAATTTCAGAAAATCGTGTTTATTGCGGCACGTACGGCACCGAAATATTGGGGGTTGCCTTAGACACTGGTGACATTGTGTGGCGGTATCGGCATCCCAAACGTAGATTCCCATTTTTTGCTTCAGCCGCTCTCACGGAAGACAGCGTTATCATCGGAGGGCGCGATAAGATGGTGCATGCACTCTCGCAGGCGACAGGTGAACCGCTATGGACGTATACGGCTAAATCTCGTATTGAGTCTTCCGCCGTCATTGTTGGCAAACGTGCCTTTTTTGGGACAACCCGCGGGGTATTCATCGCTTTAGATATTACGACTGGGGAATCGGTGTGGGAATTCGCTACAGGTTCATCTATCGTTGCCTCACCCAGCGTCTCCGACGGTAGAATTTACATCGGAACAGAGGACGGGATCCTGTACTGCTTCGGGTCAACATAGACTGGCACGATTCATCGTTTCATGGTATAATAATGTGAACTTATTTGAAAGTGAGTTTGACTAAAAACCAGAAGGATCATGAAGATGTCAATGCCGTTTAAGTGAAGGTAAAGGAGCATTAATAATGCCTGAAACGAAACCGGAACCTGCGACAGCAGGCATAGATTCAAAAGATACAACTGTAGGAAGCGTTTTCGTCTCCAACTACCCGCCGTATTCCGTATGGGGTGAATCCGATGTACCAGAAGTGCAACGCGCGCTCGGGGAACAACCGCGTCCAGACGCTACACTCGGGTTATACCTCCACATCCCTTTCTGTCGCAAACGGTGCAAATTCTGCTATTTTCGCGTCTATACCGATAAGAACAGTTCGGAAATCGACACGTATCTGAACGCACTCGCGAAAGAGGTCGAACTTTACAGCATGCAACCCGCAATTGCTGACAGACCGCTGAGATTCGTCTATTTCGGTGGCGGGACACCTTCCTATATCAGCGTTAAACACCTGACGGCTCTCGTTGACAGGGTGAAACGGGTAATGCCGTGGGATGCCGCCGAAGAGGTCGCTTTTGAATGTGAACCCGGTACCTTGACGGAAAAGAAAGTAGAGGCGATCAAAGGGATCGGCGTAACCCGACTGAGCCTCGGCGTTGAGAACTTGAACGACGAGATCCTCGCTGAAAACGGTAGGGCACATCTTTCCAAAGAGGTGTATCGCATTGTCCCGTGGATAAAGACGTTGGCGTTCGATCAGGTTAACATTGACCTCATTTCAGGTATGATAGGCGAGACATGGGAAAGCTGGCGA
>JAPOOP010000728.1 GCA_026713385.1 Candidatus Poribacteria bacterium
CGTCCCGCTGCAAAACCATCTGTTCCGGTTGCATGTCGAACGGAAAATCTTCCATGAAAGGAGGCGGTGCGGTGTCGTTCTCCGACATCGCACGTTCATCCGTTCCTCTTTCAACCTGCTGTTGCTGTGCTTTCCGCCGGCGCGCGTTGCTCAAGATAGATATCAGAAGTATGATAACCAGCGGTCCCAACAGCTGGAGGATATTTTCCATAATTATTTCTCCTTAGTAATCACCACAGGGCTGAAGCGTGAAGCTACAGCCCCTAAATGCCGACTATGTAAGTCCAAGCGAGTGTGCAGAGCGAGTTGTGTCTATCTCTTGTGTGCCACCGGGTGAAGCGATCGACTGACGCATCTCTGTATCCGCAAGGATATTACGGAGTTCGTAGTAAGTCATCACACTCATCCGTTGGGAAGCAAAGGCGTCCGAGATTGCGAGCGGTACCTCTGCCTCCGCCTCGATCAGTCTGATTGTCATCTCTTCGACCAGTGCTTTATTTTCTTCCTCTTCTGCCTGTGCGCGTGCACGCAGTTCTTCCGCTTTTGCACGTGCTATCTTGAGCTCAGCTTGCGCTTGGTCGGTCTGTAATTTCGCACCCACATTCTCACCAACGTTTATATCGGCGATGTCAATAGACAGAATTTCAAAGGCAGTTCCGGCAGATAACCCCTTTGCGAGCACTGTTTCCGAGATCAGCACCGGGTTTTCTAAAACTTGCTTGTGACTCCCCGACGAGCCGATCGTTGTAATAATCCCTTCACCGACTCTCGCACGGATAGTCTCTTCAGTCGCACCCCCGACGAGGCGGTCAATGTCGGCTCTCACCGTAACACGCGCCTTTACAATTAACTGGATACCATCGCGGGCAACGGCAGTGATGCCACTGCTGGAGTCATCTCTATTGGGGATGTCAATAATCTCAGGCGTAACGCTGACTTGGACAGCCTGCAAGACATCGCGCCCTGCAAGGTCAATTGCAGCAGCTTGTGCGAAACCGAGGGAAATATTAGCTTTATCCGCGGCGATCAGTGCTGATACGACGCTTCTCACACGTCCCCCGGCAAGAAAATGTGCTTCTAAGTCATCAAGCGATAGACTTAACCCTGCCTTGGTTGCGTTAATCTGAGGTTCCACAATCCCAGCGGGTGGGACACGCCGCAAACGCATCGCAATGAGATCCAAAATCCGAACCTTCACACCTGCCGCAATAGCAGTAATCCATAAACCGATCGGGACGAGCCAACTGATAATACTTATGAACAGGATAAGTAGGACAGCTATAATTGCAACCATTGTTGGTGCCATGTTTACTATTCTCCATTGTTTTCTAAACTATCAAAGAGGGCTGCCGGCTGTCAGCTGTCGGCTGTCAGTAGGAATAGTTTATCAGTTTTCGTTGGCTTTCAGGCATCAGTAGATCGTTGTGGTAGTTGCGTATTGCTTCCCGCCACAAGGTTCTCCTATCTGATTGCTGGCTACTATCTTTCTGACCGCTGACTGCTGATTGCTGACCGCCATTATTGTTGCTCTGTATTCGTGTTTAAGTTGCCTTCACGGAACGCATTTGCAAGAGAACGAGGCACCTGTGCTTCTGATTCAACGACTTTTGCCCGCATCTCCTGGACGTTTGCGGTCATCTCCTGCTTCCGAGCGACTGCCATAGCACGGCGCTCTTCCGCCTTCGCTTGCGCTACAATCAAGTCCGCTTCGGCTTGCTCCGCTTGGAGTTCTGCACCGATATTTTTACCAACGTTGACATCGGCAATATCAATAGAAAGGATTTCAAAAGCTGTCCCGGCATCAAGTCCGCGGTCGAGTACCGTTTTCGAGATGATGTCCGGGTTTTCAAGCACATCTTCATAGGTTTCAGAGGCACCGATTGCACTGATAATACCCTCGCCGACACGCGCAAGGATAGTTTCTTCACCCGCACCCCCGACGAGCCGATTGATGTTCGTACGCACCGTAATACGGACAGTGGCCATCAACTCAACACCATCTAAAGCAAGTGCACTGATTTTTGCCGTCGTAATCACACGCGGATTGACACTGACCTGAACCGCCTCAAAGACATCACGTCCAGCCAAGTCTATAGCAGCGGCGCGTTGAAAATTCAACTCAATTCTCGCTTTATCTGCGGCGATAAGCGCACTGACAACATTGAGTACATTACCACCCGCAAGGAAATGCGCTTCTAATTCGGCAGTCCTTACCTTCAATCCAGCCTTGTGGGCACTGATGAGCCCATTCACAATAACATTCGGATTCACCCGCCTGAGGCGCATCCCGATCAGCTCAAAAATTTTGAGAGAGACTCCCGCTGTAACAGCGGCGATCCACAATCCAACGGGAACAAACCAAAAGAACGCGATGACAAAAATTAGAACAACAAGGGCAATTCCCCCTGTAAATAAATCCACCATTATCTGTCTCCTACGAATAGTTGTCAGTTTTCAGTCACTTTGCCGTGGCATTCCGTTTTGTTGTGAACTCCACAGCCAACTTTGACACCACAAAATATTAACTGACGACTGACCACCGACAACTGATAACCATTCTACTGTAAACTACGAACTACGACACGACTGCCTTCCACAAAAATCACTTCAATTTCGGTATCTGCGGGAACGAATTCACCCTGTGTGACAATATCAACACGGTGTCCACTGATGAGCGCAGCCCCTGCGGGGCGTAGCGGTGTCAATGCCTTACCGGACTTCCCAACTAAACTCGCCAATTCCGAGGGAGCTGCGTGGAATCCCTCTGCTTTATCTTGAGTAGCCCCCAAGATAAAGGCTTTACCCGCAGGCGTCGCACGTATTACCGATAGTCCCACAATCGCCAATGGAATGACTCCCACCAGCGTTGCCCCCGTATAAGTCAGAGCGGTCTGGAAGCCGAACTTCCACCAAGCGATCCCGACTGCTATCGATATAAGAAGACACCCTGGGACACCTGCTGCCCCAAATCCTGGGAGAATTAGCAACTCAATAAATACTAACAGAATTCCAATGCCGATCAGGAAAATTAGAAACCCCATAGTCGTTACTCCAAACCGCGCCTATGGTACGGGGCAGCAGATACTGCCATATCGCTATGACGTGCGCTAAACCGCTTGACTTACACAGAAAACCCCCGACAAGATTCTCCGAGTTGTCACAATTATAGGACATATCGACCAAGCAAAAATCAATCATCCTCAACCGCTTCTACGAAAATCTTAGAACCTTCAACACTTACGACTTTGACATTGCTATTGTGTGCAATGAAATCACCGACGGTGACGACATCCACCCTATTATCAGCGATTCGAGCCGTTCCAGAGGGACGCAAAGGCGTTAGCGCTGTCCCAGATTTTCCAAGATACGCCTGAAAATCCTCGGAACTCGACGAGTGGTACCCCATCTCAGTATCCATCACTGTCGACAAAGCAAGCCTCCGAAAAAGCGGTGTTTCAGGAAGGAGAAAAGCGGCGAGAATAACCAGTCCAGCGGTCAAAATCACAGAGACCGAGAGCCACATAACCGCTGTACTGAAATCGTAAGCCTTGTCGAAAACGAAGAAGATGCTTCCTATCATCAGCGTAATACCGAGAATTCCAGCAACACCGAAGCCGGGGATTACAAAGACCTCCAAAACGATGAGTCCAAGTCCGAGAACGAAAAGTAGGAACGCCCATTCCGCACCGATTTTCGTCAGCATGTGTCCACCGAAGAAAAGCCCTACACACAGTAAACCGACGAATCCGGGGATTCCAAAACCGGGCGTGCGAATCTCTATAAAGATACCGAGAATTCCCAATGAAAGGAGAAGCGAACTGATAAGGGGATTCGTGAGAAAGAAAACAATCCTATCCGCAAGTGTCGCCTCAACCTCAGTAATACGTGCGCCAGCTAACGTTTTTAGACGGTTGATTTCTGAAATACCAAACTCCCGCTGTCGTTGTGCAATGCCGTCTTCTGTTAGAGGCAGTTTGGTTCCATCGACCTCAACAATCTCGTATTGTGCCAATAGCTCTGTGAGGTTTTCGGCTTGTGCGTCTGCGAACCCGTATGCTAATGCTTGTTGGGTCGATAACGTGAGCAACTTTCCCTGAGCACAGAGGATTTCCATCTCTTCGCCTTCTTCTTCACGCGCAGCGTATTCTTCGGGTAGGAGTTTGATAATCTGACCATCTGCAAGTTTAACAAGAACGAGTTCTTTGTCTACCATCGCTTCGGCAATATCAGGGTTCCGATTCTCGCGCTCTGCTGTCGCACGAATGGTTCCCTGAATGTAGGAAATCGCCTTTTCTCCGACCTCCTGCCCTTGAATATTAACAGGCGCGGAATCGCCGATCGTCCCTCCTGAAGTCATAACAATCTGATTGCAGGAGATAGAAATCATCGCTCCTGCAGATATTGCCTGTCGATTGACAAAAGCGATTGAGGGAATTTGTGTATCTTGAATGGCGCGGATGATATTTATGGCAGAATCTACCCGACCGCCGGGTGTATCCACATCAAAAACAATAGCATCGGCACCAGCCTGCTCCGCCGTCTGAATGCTATCACTGATGTAGGTGCCAAGTCCGCTCCCGATCTCATTCCGAATGTCAATCACGTAAACCAGCGCGGGATCCTGAGCGGACAGGTCGCCACTCATGAGGAGACATCCGATAAAAAGGAACACATTTTTTAATTTTATCTTGCGGAGAAATTTTAATTTTACCTTGCGGAGAAATGAAATGGGTTTCATGTTGAATCGCCTTCCTTAAATCCGCCTTCCACTTCGTTACAGGCTCGGTGTTTTGTGTTAGAATTAAGATAATTGGTAACCAATTCAATTATACCTGAAGACGACGGTAAACGTCAAGACCGATTTGCAATTCAATTCGATGCGAACTCTTCTTGGATCCACGCGTGAAGGACATGGTTCAGGATGAGATGGACATCTTCAACCGGACCGTATCGATCGCTATCCACAATGACGTTCACATCACAAATCGCTGCTAAGGCACCACCACCGAAACCACTCCATCCGATTGTTTGACACCCAACCTCTTTCGCATGTTGCATTGCCCGGAGCACATTCTCTGAATTGCCGCTCGCACTGATACCGATAGCGACATCGCCCGGATTCACAAGATTTTTGAGCTGCTCAACGAAGACATCCTCATAAGATACATCGTTCGACCACGCGGTCATTGTTGCGACGTTATCCGTTAAACTAATAACCCGAAAACGAGGTTTGCCCGGGATACTCGTGCCTTTTCCTAAGTCACAGGCAATATGTGACGCTGTAGAAGCACTTCCACCATTACCAATAACGAAAATTTGCTTTTCGGCGTAATACGCTTCCATTATCACATCTATAGAACGTCGTACATCTGTCAATGTGAGTCGCTCCAAAACACCTTGTAGATGCGAAATATAACTCTGAATTCTCTCCATTTATAGTAAATCCTATAATTATTTGGTCTCCGCGGTAGGCGAGGTTTCAAACCTCGCCTACCTGGATGTGTCTATAAGTAAGTGGGTGAGCAATTTTCAGACGACTAATGCGACGGCGGCGAGGTCACCCAACGCATCACCTAATTCGGCAGGTGCGATATTAACCGCTTCTGCGGGACGGGTCATAGCGAACTTCAAGACCGTCTCCCGAATCGGGTCAAGCAACAGATCACCAGCGGCAACTGCGATAGTTCCGAGTAAAACGATGTCGGGGTTCAAGATGTTGACCAAGTTTCCGATACCCCAGCCCATGTAATATGCTGTCTCCTGAACAAGTTCCAAAGCTAAGGCATCACCCGTGCGCGCAGCGGCGAGGACATGTTCCGACTTGACATCTTCAATCCGTCCGTTGGCAAGGGTTAATAGTGCCGTTGATGCCTTTTCACCCTCAAGTTGCTTTTGTATCGTAACTTGTGCGCGGCGTGCGATAGCAGGACCGGAACAGAGTGCCTCAAGACATCCGTGCTTCCCACATCCGCACAGCGGTCCATCCGGTAGAAGTATCTGATGCCCTACCTCACCCGCACTGTCGTTGGCTCCGTGATACACCTGTCCGTCAATAACAATACCACCGCCGATTCCTGTACTCATCGTCATATAGAGGACCGCATTGTAGCCACGTCCACCACCGAACCTGAACTCTGCGAGCGCGCTGGCATTCGCATCATTCTCGATTGTTACCGGCACCTGAAATTCGGATTCCAACTTTGCCTTAAGCGGTAGCGCATCCCATCCCGGTAAATTTGGAGGCGAATAGACAATTCCCGTCTTTGTATCCAATGGACCGCCGCAACTCACGCCTATCGCTGAAATAGACTCCTGTTCTAAGCCAACTTGATTGACAGTCTCACGAACCATATCAAACAGCAAACCGATTGCATATTCCGGTCCCTTGTCTGAGAACGTCGGTTTACGCACCTTGCCGAGGATATGTCCGGTCTTATCAGCGACAACAGTAGCGAGTTTCGTCCCACCGATGTCAATACCGACAACGTGCTTCTTCATACGCCTCTCCCTCTCTGAAGAAAAAGATCAATTGAGTCATTGACGGGCAATGAATCGCCCTACTACAAACGAAGGGTACTGCTTGTAGTAGTGCTATTTATAGCACATTCCGTAAATAGTCAGACAATTAACACTTATATTACAACTCATAATTCAGGGCGCGCAGTGCAGGATATATCTGTGCGTATGCTTTCAACTTCTCATCGTAACGTTGCGCGTATTTGTCACGTGGATAATACACATCGCGTGGCGTGACTAACTGCTCGACCGCTGATTCAATGGAATCATACTTGCCTATCGCTGTGCCAGAAAGGATAGCAGTACCGAGACAGACACCCTCCGATATATCAAGAGCAATCACCTTTTTCCCAAACATATCCGCTTTGAGTTGGAGCCATTTTTCAGATTTCGCACCACCGCCGATGGCACGCACCTCGTTTATGACAACTCCTGCGTCTTGAAGCATAGCAAGATTCTGTTTAATTTCGTAACTAATACCTTCCAAAATCCCTTTGATAAGCTCACCTTTCGTCGTCGATAGCGTCAATCCGACAATCGCGCCCTTTGATTCGAGATCGAGATGAGGGGTTCCTGAACCGGTGAAGTGTGGCAGTACCATGGCTGTCCCCGGGGAATCAGGGAGTTCCTCCATCAGTAAATCGTAGACATCGCGTCCTTCTGCATCTGCTTGGGCGACCTCTGCTTGCGCGAGGGTGTCTCTAAACCAGCGCAGCACAACGCCACCACTGGATACAAATCCGAGTGTGACATACAACCCATCAACAACGTGCGGATAACAGGCGAAATTTCCATCTATCATATCTTGGTTGATGACGGGTTCTGTGAAAGCGGGTGCGATACATTCAACAGTGCCAGTTGCGTCCATCACCTCGCCGCTTCGTATAATACCGGCACCTAAGGCACCACACGGCTGATCATGTCCACCCGTAACGCATACCACGCCTTGCGGTAGACCGAGTTCATCAGCGACCTTAGCACTCACCTCACCAATCGGCGTACCCGATGACGCAGCGTCCGGAAAGAGGGAGGCATCTACATTCGCCAAACCGAGCATTTGTTCCGACCAAGATTTGGTGATAATGTCAAATGCCATCGTGCGCGCAGCAAGAGAGTAGTCCACTACAGGTGGAACACCAAGTTTGAAATAGACGAAATCCTCAAAGCCGAGGAATTTCCACACTTGTTGATAGAGGTCAGACTGATTCTGCTGCATCCAGATAAGTTTCGCCAAGGTATGAATATCACTCATTGGCATTCCGGTGATTTCCATCACCTCTAAAGGCGTTATCTGTTGCTTTAACCTATCACAGATGCCGGTTGTTCGAGCATCAAAAGTAGTGATCGCGTTTGCTAAAACCTGCCCATCAGCGGACACCGGTGTTACTGCTTCACCTTGTGAAGCAACACTGATTGCCTCAATCGGATCGGATTTCGTTTGTGATGCAACCTGTTGAATGCCAGCTGATATGTTTTCCCAGACGACATTCGCGTTCAGTTCCGACCAGCCAGGTTGCGGGTGGATCAACGGATACTCGCCATACGCCTGTGCAAGTGTCGTCCCATCTTCGCGAAAGGCGATAACCTTACATCCTGTTGTTCCAACATCAATACCCAAAAGACTCATTGATTCCTTCCTTTTCTCCATAATACGGGATGCGACTATCATATAATTGATTGCACATTAATGCAAGAATTTGTTTCAGGGGCGGCAAAATCGCTATTGCGATAATTTCACTTTTAGGGTATAGTGTTTGTGCAATAAATCTTTATTTCATTCATATTATTGTACTGCCATCGGAAATTGAGACACGTACCCAAACCGAGAGTATGGTACCATACGCAGCGTTAGGGGATTTGACCTCTGTTGAATTTGACCAGCAATACTGGTCTTAACTTTACCGACGAGCAAAGAGATTGAAAGCCCTCTCCTTCAGGTTCTCTCTGATGGGAAAGAACACCGATGGAGAGATATTGTGAATGTACTCGCCGATCGTTTTTCCTTGACAGATACAGATTTGGAGGAAAGGTTGCCGAGTGGACAGAAGCGATTTTATCACCGTTGTGCCTTTGCGAGGTTTGATCTGAAATCACAAGTTTTCGTAGAATCACCGAGACGCGAATATTGGAAAATAACAGCATGTGGGATGACTGAAGTATCCTAACCCCACCTAAAATCCTATTTCTTTGAATGCATACGTCGCGGATACGATCTCCCCAGACTCCGCGATAAACCTACGACCGACATAGGCAGAAGGCGTGGAAAATCTATGAAAAAATCTTTACTGATTATGAGTTGTTCTGGCAAGAAAGATAAAGGGCTCGGAAAACTGCCTGCCCTGATGCGGTATAAAGGACCGTTCTATCCAACGCTCTACAAGGCTATTAGGGAGGATCGCTTGCCCAAAAATCTTGACATTCTCATTATCTCCGCGAAGTACGGTTTACTTAAATCCGAAGATCTCATTGAGGACTACGATCAGAAGATGGATGTCCCTCGGACAAACGAGTTGCGTCCGCACATACAGGCAGACCTCAAGACGTTTCTGAATGGAAAAGACTACGACCAACTTTTCAATGGCTTATGGCAAGTCTACAATAAAACGCTTGAGGGTTTTGATTTAGAGAGACATTTTACGCATGTGATTCCAGTGGAAAATAACAGAGGGAAAAAGATGAGGCAATTGAAGGCATGGATTGTAGACCTGTTTGAAAAGGAACAGTCGAAATGAAATACGTCTCGGTGCCTTTTTGTTTCCAATCTTGGAAAGACCGAACAGGTTTCCTGTAAATCTCGGTTCAGACAATGACCGAATAAAACGAAGAAGTAATGCCAGTTATGTCATCTATGGGAGTAAAATCTATGAACGGACAACAATTTCTAACCGATACTGCATTTAGAGATGCCGGAAACCGAGTGATAAGAAACCTTTTAGCAGAATTTGAAGCGTTATCTGAAAATGAGATTGGAGCAAAAATTGACACGAGTGTGGAGTTTTTAGGAAACGACTCCATTAGAAAAATTACAGATATCCCTTATGAAAAACAGATAGAATCTTATACTTATACTATAGGGAGGTCGAAATTTGATACAGACACCCTGTCGAAAGTTTGTTCCCAGATGAAAGGAAAGTGGATAATTTCCGTGGATGAATCTATCGTTGATAACGAGAATTTTGCAGGTGGGATTGCGTATAGGCATAGTTGCGCGTTCGGATATAAGATCCCTGATCCGCAAACACCTCAGGAAGAAAGGATACTTGCAGTCTCATCGATGCTTCGCCTTCAAGATGAAGAAGATTTTGAACGTAAAATGCAATTTTTGACCTACCTTCTGAATTTATATGTTGCCTTCTATACTGCAAAAATCCTTGAAAGTGATGGTGAACCAATATACTCGATTATACTGCACGGCCCATTAATTCGGCAAATCGGCCCGTTTCTGGATCTGATTTTTCGGAAAAAAGATATAAAAGAAATCCTCACTGCGGACATTGAACCCCCATCCAAGGTTACTGACGAGGTGAAAACTATTGCCGATGGAGGACTACTAGATTTAATACTCAAAGAAGCAGATTATCAATATGGTGTGCGCCGTTTTGTTGATTTCTTCGCTGCTTCTGCGGAGAGACAACAGAAAATCCAGCAGAGAGTTGATGCGGGGGAAATTCCGGGGATATGTATCTATTTTTTGATGCTCAAGAAGTTATCAGATTTAGCCAATACGATGAATTGCTCCTTAATTGGTTGTGTTGAAAATGCTCATTCAACAGAATATTCAAAGTTGTATGCCCAGTACCAAATTGAACATTTTGGACAAGAAAGTGCTGATAACCAGATGATCCTTCGCAAGTTGTTTGAAACTTACGATGTAGAGTCCAGCGGCAGAAGTTTCATGGATCCATTTCAGGAATTCATTACCAAATCAGGATGGGATGATGAGATGATTCAATCTTTTTCGTTGAAGTTTGATGGCGAACATTCGATTGAATCGGAATTTACGAATCCCGTGCCAATTCGAAGATACTTTACCGCTAGGACCAACAACAATATATTTAAGGTTCAGTTTGGTTCATTATCTGGTGTAGGGGATTCACGAGAACCCTTAGTTTCTGATATTATAGATAGGTTATTTCCTTTTGATAACTACAGGATGCTGATGAGTTTTGTACGTACAAGTGAACTAAGGGCACCTATCCGGGTTGAATTCTTAGAGCAAGGAGATGCGAGAACATGGAAGGATGTACTGGCATCTATTTATGTTTCGAGTCTTCCCTATAGCAGTTACGGTTTACCTATCTTCTTGTACTATGCTGATAAAATGGCAAGAATGCCGAAGAAAATTATTTCGACAGTTACTGAATCGTACTTAGTTGAACAAGCAAATCGCGCTTTTCGCCAACATGGATTGACTGGTAGTAGTTTGCGGGAAGTTTTTTTAATGGTCACCAATAAGTTGACAAGAGATTTTCATAACCGAGGGTAGATGGAGGAAATGCAATGGCTTTAGGAATAATCTTTGGTGAAACATCGACACAAGAGTTTTCCTTTCTGTTTGGCGATGCAGGCAGCGAGCGGCAAAATCAATTGAAATTTTCCTATGTTGAAGTTGGTTTGCCTGAAAGTAAGGATAAGGTCGTCGCTAAGGTTGTTGATGTGAATACAGAGAACCCACTTTTGGCAAAAGATACTGCAAAATTTTATTCGGAGCACGAAACACTTGGAATTTCGGTTCCTGATATAATATCGCATCGTTTTACACTGTATCAAGCTAAATGTGAAGTCATGGGGGTATACAATAACACAACGAACAAAATAGCCCCTTTAACACAAGCGATAAAACCCGGTGAAAAAGTAAATATTTTGTCGGATGACATTCTGATAGAACTCTTCTCAGAAAGTGAACCATGGTATCTCTCCCTCGGACATGTTGAGATTCCTGGACGAGAAACACAAGCACAAGTATCTTTAGACGCAGACTCAATTGTAACAATGCATGCTGGTATTTTCGGTATGACGGGAATGGGAAAAACAACCACGACGGCTGTAATCTTAGAGGAGTTGATGTTCCGTGGTGCGAAGACGATTATATTCGATCCGCACGGGGATTATGTAAATCTCAACCAAATCCGCCGCAAGTTGTATGATGCTTTCAAGTTGAAGATCGAAAATGATCCAGACTTGATAAAAAGAATATCAGGTTATAAGAACCACCTAAAAGAGGAATTTCCTGAACTTCCGGATTTTTATTCTGAACAAGTCAACATGGAATTGATGGATGAGAACATTTTCTATCGCTTGTTTAATTTCTGTTTAATTAAGAATCGCGATTTAATGGTCGATTTGGATGATTCGGATGATTCGGCCTCGATCCCTGAAGAACTATTGGATAGTATTATTAATAAAATTAAGCAACTTGATTGGGAAAATGAGCTACCACAGGAGCTGGTTAGTCGCATGTTGGCTCTTAACCTTAATGCTTATCCGCAGATTAAAATGTATCCAGACAAAAGTCCTTATTTCACAATGAGATTAATCGAAGCAATGGCATCGGAGAATTTCACGCCGGCACAAATAGGGCACATTATACCTTGGCTTCAAGTATTGGATAACGAACAACGAGAAGAGTTACATGATGTTTGCCTCCTTAATCACCTCATTGGAGAAGTCAATGGATTACCTCCGAGAGATCCCTCTAAAGATGCCCTTAATCGGATACTGAATCGGGCAAAACTGACAGTTAAGAATCTAAAAAAGCGTGATTGCCGAACAATGAACATTAGTGATTTTGTAAATGCTTTCTGCTCTAAAGGGGGCAGCATGTCGCATGTATCAACTGCGGTATTTAATTTATCAGATTTAGAAAACAATCAAGTAAGAAGAGCCTTAGTGTATGCAGTTATGGAATTTGCTTTTGATCGATATAAATCAAAGGATTTTGATATAGACAAAAATGCACATCCTATTTTATTTGCTCTTGAGGAAGCAAGAACATTGATCCCACGCCAAGATGAAAGTAGTAGTAGCGGAGAAATAAATCCTGCGACAAGGGCTGCCCGGTTTGCCGCACAGCAAATTGCGACCGAAGGAAGGAAAATGGGGCTTGGTATGCTTGTTATCTCGCAAAAGCCTGCTTCAGTGGATTCGCTAACCACTTCTCAAGCCAATACATTAATTTTGCACCGAGTTATTAACCCAGATGATCAGTCTTATATCCGGGATGTTGGTGAATCCCTATCCAATGAGGATTTGGAAATATTGAAAACTGTTAAAGAAGGGGTTGCTATTGTCACAGGTGATGCTCTGAAAACCAGGATGTCTCCGCTAGTCAAGGTTAGAAACAGATATAGTGAACCTGGAGCCGAGAGACCCCGCCCAATACAAAAAAAGTGGCAGGAGTAGGAATTATGTTGAAATTTTCGCAACCTAACTCCCAAGAATCTGCTGCGGGGCATTTACTAATTTTAGGGTGTTCAGATAAGTGCATTGAGAATTTCAATCAAGCTCCTGCTCTTGAAGTCTATGACGGACCCAATTATCGAGTGTTACGAAAGTTCCTCAGGGAGAATGGGTGGCCTCCTGGTCTTATGATAAAAATTATCTCTGCTAAATGTGGAATCATTGATGCTACTACACTCATTAAACCTTATGACGAGCGTTTGGATAAAGAAACAGCAAAAAAAATGCATCCGAAGGTCAGGGATTGTCTGGGATCAATTGGGTTACCGGCATCCGTTTTCATCAATCTGAACAAAGATTCTCTTCCCGCAATTTCCTGCATTACAACGTTATTTAGACGGGATACAATTACTGAGTCTGAAGGTAGAGGTGGTGAAAAACTGGCGGCGATGAAAAAATGGCTACATGATTTGCCAAATCATACTGCCACCGTCCCTTCTCAAAAGTCAAACGTACACCCTCTTTACTTTTTTCCTGATTGGGATGATTATGTTTATGAGCCGTTCCAGACAGAAGAGACGCGTGAAGATCGGCGGTCTGACAGAAGAAGGTATGCCCATGAAATTTTCGGTGCGAAAACACCTTATGATGGTTTACTCTTTAGTCTTGCCCAACTGCAGTCTGGGAAGGGACCCCTTAGTCGCCTGAAAAAAAAAGGGACATTTGACCTGCAAGGAGATAGGCGGATGCCTGAAAATATGCTTTTGTTTGGGGATCCTGGAGCGTTCTCATATATCGCAGATTCTGAGCCTCCTATCACCTCTGAGGAAGCGGCATATCTCTATGATAAATTTGGTTTTAATCTTGGGGCATCTGTCGATCATATTCCGATTCCATCAATAACTCCGGAAAAGAGAAAGGAGCGGATGGACTTAACCGAAAAGAATGCTGAGCAATTTTTAAAAATCTGTAAAGGGAATAAATATCAATTTGTGCCTGTGGGTTCTATACAAGGTGTTACTATTGATGACTATGTTTGTTATGCTCGACGGTACATTGAAATGGGGTATAGGTGTATTGCACTAGGCGGACTTGTTCGCAGAAAAGATTCGGAGATACTGAAAATAGTCGCAGCTGTCCGTGAGATATTGCAGAAGCACACCCGTGGCATCAAAGAGAATATTTGGGTACACCTTTTTGGCGTTCTGAGACCGGATCTTCAAAGCAGTTTTCAAAATCTCGGTGTTTCCAGTTTTGATAGCGCGTCTTATTTGAGGAAAGCATGGATGAGTTCAGATCGGAATTACCTAGCACCTGATGGGAAAGGTTGGTACGGAACCATACGAGTTCCTATGAGCACGTCGAAAGCGATGCGCGATGCGGCAAAATCTCAGTCAATATCCACCGAACAATTGGAAGAATTAGAAAGTCAATGTCTGTCAAACCTTGATGATTTTGATGGAACACCGGAATTAAAAAAGAAAGTACTTGATAGTGTTGATGAATATGGCCCGCTCCTTCAACGGAAAGGAGAAGGCAATCATTTTAAGGATGAACATGAGAAATTAATGAGTGATCAACCTTGGAAAAAGTGTAAGTGCCCCGTTTGTAAGAATCTGGGCATTCAAGTTGTGGTCTTTAGAGGAGCAAATCGGAACAGACGAAGAGGATTCCACAACACATGGGTTTTTTATCATAAGCTTCTTCATGAAAAAAATTAACCTAATTAGGAACTATATATGATTAAATTGGAAGATTTTGTTTTACTTCTCCGGCAGGCGATTCTTCGATTTGAAGACTCCCCGCCAAACCAAAGCCAAGAGGCATGTATTGTCCATCCCACAGAAACACCCTTGATGATTGTTGCCGGACCCGGAAGTGGAAAAACAACAGTACTTGTCCTTCGGGCACTACGGTTGGTATTCGTGGATGGTTTTCGGCCTGAAGAAATCTTAATCACAACATTTACCAGAAAGGCAGCGGCAGAAATTCGCGCGCGTTTAATCGAGTGGGGCTCAAGTATCATTCATTGTCTCAAAAACTCTTCTTCGTATCCGATAGCGAATTCCCAAAATCAGCTGGATTCAATTGACCTAAACCAATTCATAACTGGAACTCTTGACAGTATTTGCAATGATGTATTAAAAACTATTCGCTCTGAATCCGAGCCGGTCCCCGCGGTTGTGGAAGGTTTTGTTAATAATGCCCTTTTCAGGAACTATGGGTTGTTCCCAGCAGAAGCCAACAATAACAACGAACTGGCGGAATATTTGTCTGATTTTACTTTTGGAGGCAGGCTACCAAGAAATTTCAAGGAGACACTTAACATCTGTCGGACCATCATAGATCGATTTGTTCAAGACCAAGTGGATTTACATCTATATCAGCAAGTTACCGAACACAACGAAGCTCGAAGAGTAATTGTCAATGCTTTTGAATCGTACCGTGAGTACATGGATGAGCATAATCAAGTTGATTATGCTCGGTTGGAGGAGGTTTTTTATAAACGACTTGTGCAAGGTAAATTCGATGAGAGATTCGCATCAAACTTAAAGGCACTACTCGTTGATGAGTACCAAGATACAAATCCACTACAAGAAAGTATTTACTTTGAGCTCGTGCGCCGTTCGGGTGCTTCTCTTGCAATAGTAGGTGATGACGATCAATCATTGTATCGGTTCAGAGGTGCGACGGTAGAACTGTTTAGAGATTTTATTTCTCGCTTTAATCAAGATTTTGACGAATCTTATAGACCAGAAACCAAATATCTCGTGGAAAATTATCGATCTACACCGGAAATTGTCAAATTTTTTAATAACTTTATCACAAACGACCCAGATTTCGCTCCCGCGCGGGTTCATTCCAGCAAACCGAGAATAATTGCACAAAGGTACTCTAATCAGATGCCTGTGCTAGGTATGTTCCGGTCTGACCAAGAAACACTTGCTGACAACTTAGCATCATTTTTAATAGACGTGTTCAGAAGAGATGGCTACCATATAGAAGTTGGGGGGCAACAGTATCCAATAACAAAAAATAGAGATGGAGGAGATTTTGGAGACAGTGTTTTTCTTTCACATACCGTAAATGAATTTACCAGTAGCGGAAAAGAACGCCTACCATTTCTCCTACGACAACGCCTTGAGCAACGTGGAATCAGTGCGTTTAATCCCCGAGGCCGCTCTTTAAGGGACATACCCGTGGTTCAGCAGTTGCTCGGAATTATTTTAGAATGCATAGACCCTGAAAGTGAACAACAAAACCAACTTAATCGTCTTCGCCGTGAAGCTGAGACCTATTTGAACCGCTGGCGCAGGGTCGCTCAGAACTTTGTTGAAACAGAGCCAATCCCAAACCAACCGACAGGAATCTCTGACTTTATCCAAAGTTGGAAATTAAGGAAAGCACAACGCCTAAATCGATGGCCAAACGAATGGCCTCTTTTAGACCTGTGTTTCGCGATCATTACTTGGATTCCTCAGCTGCACAACGACCCGGAGGGACAGGTCTACATAGAAGCAGTTGCCCGTTGCATCTCAAGTGCAGCCATCTTTTCCTCTTACCGTTCCAAGATCTTTTTTGACCAACCACAACATGAAGAGCGAAGCATTCAATCGGCAATCCGTGAGATTCTTGCTCCGATAGCTGAAGGAGACGTTGACATCGATGAAGACATCATGCCCCATGTGCCTCGAAGCCATTTTCCTTTTATGACAATTCATCAAGCCAAAGGGTTAGAGTATCCATTAGTAATTGTTGATGTAGCTTCCGATTACAAAACCAACCATCACACGCAACGATTTCGACGTTTCCCTGAAGAACCATCTTCCGTGCAAAACTTGGAAAACGACTTAGCATCTTCCTGCGAAATCGGTAAATTGCGTATGAACCGTGGAGCACTGCCCCGAACGTTCGACGACCTCATTCGACTTTATTATGTCGCATATAGTCGGCCACAATCTATATTATTGCTGGTCGGATTGGACTCTTGTCTCAGTTACAGCACCAATATAAAACATGTAGCCATGGGGTGGAGATCCAATAGCGAGTGGAGTTGGAAATCGCCAGTTGGTGGGAAAGATCCGGTACAAGCAAATAATGTGCCTCTTCATCTGATTTGGGAGTAAATATATGGAACTTGAACGAAAAACCGAAAATCCAATTATTCCTTCCTACAGTCTGACTGGAGATCTGATCTCGTTTCTAAGGTGTGGCCTACAGTACAGGTACCATAACCAGAGTTCCCTTCCGCCATCGCGTCCTGTTCAACTCTGGTTCGGTGAATTTATTCACGGTGTTATGGAGAATGCCTATAGAATTTGGCAATCTGATTCTCCGTCTTTTCCTTGGCCTTCAACTCCAACACCATATCGAGAAGAATCCCCTACGGACCGGAAACCTCACGATATAGGGACTATCGGTGAGAGGGTAGAAAGCACCCTAAGAGCTGGAGGCAAAAATCCGCGTAGTCGGGAAACACGTGAATCTGCTTATAAGCGAGCAGAACAAGCCGTTAACCATTTAGGGCAGTATCTGTTTCCCCTAATTAAGTTTGCAGAAGAAAGGGTAATAGGAACTCGAGACATTCCTGTTCCGACAGATGCGTTAGATCCAAGGCGAGCCCAAAAATATGAACTGCACGGAGTAATTGATGTCGTTACAAACGTTAGTCTCACAGAAGTCCCGCACACTAATGTCATCCGTCAATCAATTCAAAGGGAATGCCCGGACCTTACAGGGGATTTTGAAGTCATTATTGATTACAAAGGAACAAAACGCCCAACCACAGATCATCCATATTGGGAACAAGGGGAATGGCAAGTAAAAACATACGCATGGTTACGAACCAAGCAGCGGGGTTCATTACCAGTTGTCGCTGGTGTTCTTTTATATATAAACGAACTTGTACCATCGGATCGAGAACTGGTAGAACTTAAAAAAGCGATGAGAAACCAACAAACTGATGTTGTACCGAAACCGGGCAGTCAGGATGCATCTTTGCTGAACATGTGGAAGCAAGGAAACAGCACCCCTGATTTTTCACTCGATTATCGTCTGGCCCGCGCTATCCGAGTCATTCCGATAAATCCGGAAAGTTCAGAAGAAGCAGCAGAACGTTTCGATAAGGTAGTTATGGATATTGAGGAATGTGTTAATAAAGAAGTTGTAGTGGGAAATATTTTAGACCAGTGGGATCCATCTGGTGATGAAGATACCTGTGTCGCTTGTGATTTTCGATATGTTTGTCCATCTCCTGCTCCCCGATCCTCCATGGGAAATAGTAAGTACCAAGTTCCTGAAGCCCCCTAGAGAATACCTGGGACTTACACAACGGATTGATACCGCTGTATTGATGTTGCACTCAAGATACCATATCCGTTTGTCAAAATCAACCGAAAATTGAATGGCTCTACGTATGTGCGACATTTGGTCTTAAAAACACTAATACCATAAGTTAAATATAATTTCACGTATGTTTTTTCACGGAGAAAGGGTATAGTGTTTCTTGGGAACCCACGGTTCACCTACATCCGTAAAAACCTCCGTGAAGCCTCCGTGAAAATGAATATTTTCCCAGCATACCTTCTGTTTTCCTCCGCTCACTCTGAAGTTTCAGAGTAAGTGTTTCAAAAGTTGCTTATCAAAACCGCCTGAAACCCAACCATTATCTATGCTTACGCCTCTTTTGGAAATCTATCCTTTTTCAGATTGTACTCTGAATACTCTGAAAATTGCCCATTTTTTCACAGGGACCGGTTCCCCGAAAATGGTGTAAGAAATGGCAAACTAAACAACCCGACACTCGCATAAAATAGGTTGAAAACAAACCTAAATGGATATTATAATGTTATAGAGATAATGAGGGTGCCCTTTAAAACCAGAGGAGTTAGCGGTGTTTGACAGTCTGACAGAACTTATCGAAAAAATATCTCTCGGCGAGGACGCAACGATTGAATTCAAACGAACGTTGCCGCATAGGAACAGCCTTGCCGATGAGATCGCCGCTTTTGCCAACGCCAGGGGTGGTGTGATACTGATCGGGGTTGACGACACCGGCGAAGTCATTGGGATTAATCGACATGAACTGGATAGAGCCGAAAAAACAGTCGTTGAAATATGCCAAGATAGCATTGAACCGATGCTTCTCATTTTTACAGAAAAACTGCGGATTGATGACAAAAATCTGCTAAAAATAGAGGTCCCGAGAAGTCTGTTCGTTCACAAAACGGCTAACGGTTACTTCATTCGTCAAGGGAGTAGCAAAAGGGAGATGCCTACTGAGCAGTTAGCGCGGTTATTCCAAAGCCGCTCACAGGCACGTATTATCGCTTTCGATGAACAGTTTGTACCAAATACGAGTCAAGATACATTAAAAAGAGACCTTTACCAGCGATTTATCACAGAAGGCGCGATAACAGATGACATGGAAGACTTGCTCCTTAAAAGGCATTTATTGGTCAAAGAGGGACAGCAGAGCCGTGCCTCCGTTGCGGGGATACTGATGTGTCATGACAAACCTGACGATTACCTCTATAACAGTTTCATTCAAGCCGTTTACTATCGTGGGAAGGAAAAAGATGCGAACTACCAGATCGATGCCAAGGACTTTAAGGGACCCCTGGACCAACAGATTATAGACACGATGAGATTTGTCTACAGATACAACGCAGTCGCTGCACGGAAGGACATCGGTAGGATAGACTTCCCAGAATACAGCATGCGTGCCGTGTTTGAAGCAGTGGTTAACGCGGTTGTCCACAGAGATTATTCCAAAACAAGTTCAAAGATTCGCCTGTTTATGTTTTCTGATCGACTGGAACTTTATTCTCCAGGGGCACTGGCAAATACGGTGACAGTGGACAATTTACGTTACAGCCAAGCCACCCGTAACGAACTCCTCGCTCGCTTGCTTTCGGAAATTGCATTAGACGACGATATGGGCAAACAGGTGATTCGGCGACACTTTCTGGAACGCCGAGGGGAAGGGGTCGGTATTATTTTGAGCGAAAGCGAAACACTGAGTGGCAAGGCACCCGTATATGAACTGTTCGACGAAGAATTGCGTCTGACAATTTTTGCAGCAAAACCCTTTCAGTACAAAGCAAATTGACAAATATACGGTTTTGAAGTAGAATTTAGGGCAACTTACAGTTTCTGTCACGCACGCGAAACATCCAATAGCGATAAGGAGTTTGACAATGTTAACGCAAGAACAGGTTGAATTTTACCATGAGAACGGGTATCTCAAGGTAGACCAACTTTTCAAACCAACGGAAACGAAAGAACTGGCATCTGAGATGGTGCGGATTATCAACAATTGGGGGCAGGAAACAATCGGTTGGCCCGGACCTTGGCGGACCCGTTACCTCAAAGATGAGGACCAGCAGACGACAAAGGCTGTCTTTATGCATAACCCCCATTTCTACTCTGCCGCATGGGGCAGGGTGATTTTCCACGAACGGCTGACGGGCGCGGTGCAATCACTCATCGGTGATACCATTCAATGGCATCATACCGTGTTACACGCAAAGCCACCGGAAAAAGGGACACCGTTCCCAATGCATCAGGACTATCCCTTCTATCCACACGATGGGCTTGACTTCGTTGATTGCCTCGTCCATCTTGATGATGCCCCCTTTGAGAGTGGTGCCCTGCGAGTTGTCCCCGGTAGCCATAAGGAGGGCCCCCGGGAACATATCACAGGTGAAGGGACAGCACCGCATCTACCTACTGATAAATTCCACCCAGACTTTATTGACTCGATCCCGGTTCCGGCAGTGGCAGGGGATGTCATTTTCTTCAGTTATTGCCTTATCCACTGGTCTGAAGTCAATCGGACAGATCAGTGGCGGAAAGCAGTTCGGTTCGGATATCACAAGCCGGACATGCGCCCCGTCGGACGCGCCCCAGAAGAGCCTTACAATAACATTATGGCGGGCGGGTTCAAAATGAATCCAACTTCGGAAGAGATAATGGCTTAACCGGAACAGGTCGTGCCCCTTTGTACGGACACGTACCGGAACTCTTGTTTACGGATCTGCTGTCGCGGCTTACGGATTTTCCATAAGCCGTGACACACTTATGAACGCTGCACCTATGAGGTTACAAATGATGTCTCATATTTTCTCAAAACGCCTTTTATCTATTTTCATTATAGGCATGTGTGTAATCTTTGCCATGAGAACCGCTGCCCAAGTGCCCTCACTCGCTGAGCAGGTATTTCAGAAACACCAAACAGCCTTGCTAAGTGAAGACGTTCAAGCAGTCCTACCAGAAACCCTTGTCGAATTCAAGAAACCGGAGAATCAAGAGATCCTAACACCTGTTCTTATTGAGGCTGTTCTGGAGAATCCTGACCTCCTGAAAAGAATTATCCTGGAGATCAGCAATGAATTCATCACGTTATTGAAACAGGACAACTCCGACATCCGAATCTTATTCAGCGATCCAGACGTTCAAACCTTACTGCAAACGCCCGAAGCCATTGATGAACTCACACATCTCCTTGAAGTCGCAAGCCCCCCTCTCGCAACACGGATATTTGAAAGGTACGAACTCCTTTTTCAGCGCGAAGACATTCGGGAATCGCTTCCTGGTGTCCTCGCAAAACTCAAGCAACCGGACACACAAGCACTCTTACGACCCTCTATGATAAAATTGGTGGCTGAAAATCCAGATCTGCTTAAAGTAATTGTCCCAGAGATCGAGGATAAGTTCATAACGCTCCTCAAGGAGGATCCCGAAGTTAACACCTTCATTAACGACTCAGACCTGCATGTCCTGCTTCAGAATCCTGCTGAGATTGATGAACTCGCGGCACTACTGGACATCGGAACCGAGCCGATTGTTAGCATCGTGCCAGCATCATTCGAGTCGCCTGATGTTGGGGAGCAGTTTGCTATCGCTGTTGTCATTAGCAACGCGTATAACGTCCGGGGTTATCGTTTATCGGTCCAATTCGATCCAGAGGCACTTCGCTATGTTTCGTGGGAACAAGGGAACTATCTCTCCGGTGATGTCTTTGCGGCTCCTGTAAATTTTGCGCCAGATCGGATATCCTTCGTCGTAACTGCCCCTATGACAACCGAGAACACACAGGGTATTCTCCTGACGATAACGTTTGAAGTGGTTGCTGAAAAAGCGTCAATGTTGTCTCTTAATGACGTGATTCTTGCGAGTGGTGAGGGGATAGAACTTCCTGTGGAAACTGAAGACAGTGAGATAGTCGAACCGATCCCTGTGGAAACTGAAGGTGATGATGCAGTTGAACCGATGCCTGTGGAAGTCGAAGAGAGCGAAATAGTTGAATTGATGCCTATGGAAACTGAAGAGAGTGAGGTAGTTGAACCCATACCCGCGGAAACTGAAGATGGTGAGGCAGTCGAAACGACACCTACGGAAGCCGAGGAAAGTGAAACAGTCGAACCCATACCTGAGCCAACTGAAGAGAGTGAGATAGTTGAACCCACACCTGTGGAAACTGAAGAGAGTGAGGCAGTTGAACGCTCGACCCCAGCGTGGGATGTCAACGAAGATGGTTTCGTTAACATTTTAGACCTGGTGTTGGTGAGATCGCATTTCGGAGAGGAGGGACCCACGCCTTCTGATGTTAACGGGGACAATATAGTGAATATCTTAGACTTAACGCTGGTTGCGAATCATCTCGGTGAATACTACGAGCAACCGTGAAGAGAAAAGATTATATAGGGCGGTTTTTCAACCGCCCCTTTCAAAACCGTCAGCGACGTTTTATGTTGCCCCAGGTGGTTGACAGTTTACCTCCCGGTTGTACCGCCAATCCCCCAATGTTGTTCATAGCGAGATTCATCTCATCAATATCAATCACCCGATCCCACATATAAACCTCAGCTACAACGGCATTTAGCCACTGCCCATCTTCACGGTGTGCGATGAACACAGGACGCTCTCCCGTTTCACAGGGACCGTTGCCTCCATCCGCTGCTTCCGCGACCGCACCTTTCGCCCCATCCACGTAAACGCGCACGCCTTCCTTCAACTTAAACGTCCCACATTGGTGAATCCATTTGCCTTGTGGCGCGGTGCCTGCGCCGTGCGGTTCTGAAACCCCGGAGCCCGGGCAGGTCCAAACAGACATTCCGGCACCAAAGTCGTCGTAGATATAAAGCGCAAACTCCCACTGATTGGCGTTGCCCTTCATGACAATAGGCTGGCGGGTTTGCCCGTGGGCATCGGTGCCGACTTTTAGCACTTTCACCCAGGCACAGATAGTCATGCCTTGCTTGTCGTTAAAATGCGAATCGATATCTTTCTTCTGACCAGCCATGTCAATTTTGACGTAGGTTGCCTTACCATCAAACTCCAGTGCCTTCCCGATGTCGTCATGCTTTGCATCCACCGATTTTGGCGCGGACTTACTCAGTTCTGTATCGAAGGCGTGGGGTCCATGGTCGGTGACCGCGTCACCTGTTGCTTCGTTCAGGGGTAGATACATCCAAAGTCCATCCTCAATATCTGCAGCATTCACAAGAAGATTTGGCACAGAGAATAATGTTATCAACATAATAAAAAGTATAACCCGACGCATTTTTTCCTCCTTTGGAATTCATAGGAATTCCGTAGATACCCTTTATCCTCCGCTTGAAAACCTCTATTTCGAGCAGGGATGCAGGAAATTATGGCACGTCCGTCCTAATCATATAGGAACAACTGGTGCCAGTAAATCAACACACTTAACTATTAGATTAGACAAACTGTCAATGAATAAGTTAGGATCTTCTACGGAAGGCTTTGGAATCCTATAAATTAGATTCAAAAACGCCGAAGGAGACAAGATGAGCAGGTTCTCTCACAAAATCGTTCGTGCGTCTACTTTTGACGCGCGATACGCGCTTGGGCAACTCGCAAGAGGTTTTGCGTCTCAACCGCATCTGGATTTAGTTGTAAGGTTCTTTCAAAAGCCTTGATAGCTTCTGGATACGCGTCCGTTTTTGTATAGCAGACACCGAGTTCATGGTACGCTATAGCGTTTGTCGGATAGATTCGAGTAACTGTGCTAAAGGCTTCCACGGCGTGGGTGAACTGTTCTGTTTCTCGGTAGATATACCCCAGCTGCATGAGTGCCTCGACGAAACCCGGTCGCCGGGTTATCGCCTTCTCGAGTGCGACGATGGCTTCACGGAACATGCCTTTATGTCTGTAAGCGACACCGATTCCATAATGCGCGTGGACGAGGGTCGCATCACGGGTAAGTGCCTTCTGGTATTCAGCAATCGC
>JAPOOP010000329.1 GCA_026713385.1 Candidatus Poribacteria bacterium
CAACGAGAAGCTGAAAAGTCAATTCTGTATAAGCTGATCTTAGGACTACTCAGTTTTCCAAGAATTCTACAAGTCCGTTGGTTTGTAGTCGGGAAACCATTTATTGCCCGTTATGCCCACTTTAGAACGTGCGATGAATCGCACGACTACGAACACATTCGCTTGTAGTCGGGAAACCCTTTATTCTCTGCGCGTCCACACACGCAATAGAAAATCAAAGCTTCTGAGCCACATACACGAAAAACTTGACCTAAAATTGTAAATTTGATAAGATATATATAAACGAATACAAATCAAGGATAAGGAGATAGACATTTGCAGCAAAGAACACCAATTGAAGAACAAATTGATCTTCCTTTTGTAGAATCGCTACGAATCAGTTTTCAGAGCTTGAAAATCCGTTTTGGGCGTTCAATCATCACGACAGCTGGCATCACCCTCGGCATTGCATTTTTAGTCTCAGTTTGGACCAATAACGAAATCGGCCTCGCGTTACAGGAGAGCGGACGACAATCAACAATTAATACTTTTGAAGAGACAACGGAAAAAGGCATTTCCACAAAAGATATCTGGTTGATTGTTATGTCGTTGATTGTCTGTGTTGTCGGTATTGCGAACTCAATGCTAATGGCAGTAACAGAGCGTTTCCGCGAGATCGGCACGATGAAATGTCTCGGTGCGTTAGACGGATTCGTTGTCAGGCTGTTCCTACTTGAATCAGGATTTCAGGGGTTTTCAGGAGCACTCATCGGAGCACTTATCGGCACACTCGGTGCGGTACTTTTAGGTCTTAAAGACTACGGATTAGACTTATTCTTCTATTTCCCCCTGTTACCTGCGCAGCCTGAAGACGGAACAGCGCGGCTTGGCGTGATCGTCGTCATTCTGCTTGGCTGTGTTCTGGGCATGATTTTGGCGGTTATTGGATCATCGTTCCCTGCATGGCGTGCGGCAAAACTCCCGCCTGCCGAAGCAATGCGGACCGAGGTATAGGCACGGAGGAAAATTATGGCTGATATCGTTGTGAAAACTGAAGATGTTGTCAAAGAATATCGCATGGGTTCAAACATTCTTCGTGCTTTGGATGGCATCAACATTGAGATTGAACGTGGGGAGTATATTTCGCTGATGGGTCCCTCCGGCTCGGGTAAATCCACACTTTTTAACATGATCGGTGCACTCGATCGCCCTACGGAGGGTCAAGTTTATATTGATGGGCAAAATATGTCCCATCTTTCGCAAAGACAAATTGCGGCGTTTCGGTGCCACCGCGTGGGTTATATTTTCCAAAGTTACAATTTGCTGCACGTGCGGAGTGCGCATGGAAATGTAACGCTGCCGATGATTTTCGCTGGGATTCCTGAGAAACAGCGCAATGAAAAAGCGGAAGGACTTTTGGATATGGTGGGTTTAGGGGATAGGATGTATCATCTTCCCGATGAGCTCTCAGGCGGCCAGCGTCAACGCGTCGCTATCGCCAGAGCACTTGCGAACGATCCGAGCATCATCCTCGCCGACGAACCGACAGCAAACCTCGACACAATTACAGGACGCGAGATCATCGACCTCATTAAACGCCTGAATGAAAAACAAGGGGTCACCGTTATTTCAGCAACACACGACCTGAAGATGCTTGATGTCTCTGACCGGATTGTGGACATCCGAGACGGACTCGTAGAACGCGTCAGAAACCGAGACGAGATTGACATCGAAGTCGGTGAAGTCGGCGGTGACGGTCACTAAAAAACCGTTAAATTTCCGATAACCGAATAGGGCGGTTTTCACGAAGCGACTGCAACGCTGCGAAACCCATCACGACAGGTGCCCGACCATCCTTCCCTGTAACCGGCGGTGGCGTGTCCTCCTGAATGCATGCCAAGAACGCTCGCAACTCTGAAAGAAACGCAGGTTTGTAGCGTTCCACAAAGAAATACGGAGGGGATGCCGTATGACTCCCCTCATTACCGCTAAAGGTAACGGTATTTGTCAGCGGATTCGCCGCCGTAACCATACCTTTTGAACCGAAGACCTCAACACGCTGGTCGTAACCGTAAACAGCCTCCCTGCTGTTATCAATGGTTGCGATGACCCCATTTTGGAATCGTAAAGTGATAACGGTGGTGTCAATATCCCCCGCCTTACCGATCTGTGGATCAACGCGCACACCCCCCACTGCATAGACTTCAACAACCTCGTCCCCAATGAGATAGCGCGCCATATCGAAATCGTGGATCGTCATATCAAGAAAAATACCGCCGGAGACCTTGACGTATTCAATTGGCGGTGGTGCGGGGTCTCGGCTCGTAATCCGCATAATGTGCGGTTCTCCAATCTCCCCAGAAGCAACGGCTTCGCGAACCCGCATGAAACTCGCATCAAATCGACGGTTGAAACCGACTTGAAACTTAACCCCTGCTTTCTCGACAATCGCTAAGGTTTCATCAATCTGTCCCAAATCCAAGGAGATCGGTTTCTCACAAAAGACGTGTTTCCCCGCTTTTGCCGCGGCTTGACTAATTTCGACGTGCGTATCGGTAGCAGATGCTACCAATACCGCTTCAATCTGCGGATCCGCCAATATTGCAGTATAATCGTTGGTTGTTTTTGGGACATTAAATTGTTTCGCGAGAGAGACAAGACCGGCGGGGTCCAAACTGCAAATCGCTATCAGTTCGGCTTCGGGTATATGCCGAGCGATGTGTTCAATGTGGAGTTTACCGATGCGTCCGGTACCGATAATGCCAACACCGATTTTTGAGGGTTTGTTCATCAAATACCTTTCCTAAGTTGGACGTTCTACGTCAATACCCAGTCTGCACACGCGGTAACTTCCTCAATCTCGCTTACTGCTACAGAATTGAATTCAGATACTGCAGATTTCGTTCTGCACTCTCATAAGGACTCCCCATTCCGGGCAAGACATCCTGCTCCACGACGATCCAACCATCGTAATTCCGATTTCGTAATTCTCCGAGGAACGCTGGGAAATCAACGTCGCCCTTACCCAGTTCACAAAAAACGCCGTTGCCAACAGACTCGAAATAATCCCACTCATCCTTACGAGAACGGGCAGCGACTTCAGGGTGGCAATCCTTGAAATGGACGTGCCAGACTCGGTCAGCGTGGCGGGCATAGGCTTCAATCGGATCACCGCCACCGAATCGGTAATGCCCTGTATCGAAACACAATCCGATGAGACTCGGATCGGTGCGTTCCATTAATGTGTCTATCTCTGCTGGTGCTTCTACATATCCGGCACAATGTGGATGGAAAACGGTGCGGAGTCCTGTCTCGTTTCGGACAGATCGGGCGATACGGTGCGCGCCCTGTACAAAAGTATCCCACTGCGCGGGTGTCAACCCATGTTCAGGACGGATGCGACCGGCATAGTGGGTACGCAGTTCCGTAGTTGCGTTGTCGTCCGAAAGCACGATGAAGGGTGTTTCACCGGCGGTATCCGCTAACAACCGGGCGTGACGTAGTGCCGCTTTTTCACCTGATGCGTGTGTTTCTGGATCGGCGAGTGCGACCGCGACGAACGCACCTAACATTTTCAGATCGCGTGCTGCGAGTTCGGCACGGAGGCGTTCCGCATCTGTCGGCATAAACCCCCAATCGCCTAATTCGGTGCCGAGGTAACCGATTGCGTGCATCTCGTCTAACACTTGTGCGTAGCCGGGTGCTTCACCGTCTAATTCAAACTCAAGCACACCCCACGAACAGGGGGCATTTGCAATTTTCATAATGTTATTGGCTTTCTTCTATGACTTGTTTAAGATCCTCGATGAAATGTTCAAAAAGTTTGACTTTGTCGCTTTCTTCAAGTGCTTCCGCCGTTAGCACGTACGTGCCATCAAGATCTGTTTCTGCAATGGCTCTTGCGTTCGGTGGTAAACCTATAACTTCGACGGTTTCATCAATGCTAGTCGTGACAAGATAGAATTTGATTGAGGCAGTATTTTCCTCCGTCCGAATTTTGAATCTCCAATGAACTATCCCAAGTATATATTTTCTTAAGTTAACTTCACACCTTATTACAGCAACAACATGAGAATTTGTCGGGTTATAAATGACAATATCAACATGAGGGATGTAAGGACCAAATTCTCTATAATCAACTGCCAAATACCGTTTAACGCCCTCCAATTCCTCAGAGAGGATATTGTTTGTTCTTAACTGCGCGCAAGCGATTACCTTCATCCCGAGTCCCTCGATTGGTCCGGTGATAAGATGTTGGATGCGCTCTTGAAAAGTAGATGCTTTGGAAGTATGCCAATTCTTGCCGAGTTCTCCTGTCAAAGAAGCACCCAAACCCTCCAAAGCAACAGCGTCTTCAAGTTGCCATAAAGCGGCCTCTCCATAGTGTTCTTCAAGTTGATATATGATATGGCTCGTGTAGTCAACAGTGCTGAAATCAATGACATTTCTTTCGATCAATGTGTCTACTAACCGGTCATCATACCCCAATTCGTAAAGGGCATCCGTAAGGATATTTCTCCTCCCGTCAAGACTAGTAGTGAGTCAAGTTTCTATTGACAGTTATTGTAAAAACGGGTATGCTGCGTGTCACCGTAATAAATCCTTTCAGTTGGAGTCTGTGATGCCAGCGAAACGTTACCCTGTTCTTCTTGACTCAGAGCAACGAGCGTC
>JAPOOP010000488.1 GCA_026713385.1 Candidatus Poribacteria bacterium
CAAAAGCGTTATTGCTGGTAGATGGTGCTCGGATGAGGGGTATAGCGATAAAGGCTCAGGATCTGAGGACGCCGCGGCGTTGGCAGCCTTTCTCGCCTCAGAGGATTCCGCAAACATGACAGGTCAAGACATCAACACCGGCGGCACAGTGATGTGGTAGTTAACGCCAGTTTGAAAATAAATCTGTAGGTGTTTTTGCGTGGGGTTTTTGATAGGGCGTTTCCTCAATTTCCTACAGGTAGAGTGGTAAATACACACCAAAGGTTTCCTAAGTATTGTGACGAATATACCGCTTTTCAAGACACTTTCTGCCTCAACACCGGTAGCGAAACCCGACATTCCACTTTTATCAAACTCACGTTAATATTAGGTTTTGAGGAAGGGTGGAAGCGAAGATTCTCCACCCTCCTTTTTTTAAAGCATTTCGCAAGTCTACTTATACTCCGATTTACTGCTTCAGACTCGCCCAGGTGCCGACATGCTTGCGTCTGACCAGACTCGGTGCCGCCGGAGCAGGTTCCTGATAAAAGCCGGGAGACCCCACGTCACCACTATGTCCATAGTAATAGGTTTCCGCCGAGGGTGCCTTGCTCGGGTATGCCTGATGAGAGACACGCGACCTCCCTTGATGCGGCGGTGCCACCGGATTCCGCAACGCCGAAAAAGCATCCTTCCCGATACGCTGAATCTCCGTGCCATTGGCATCCGCCAACACCCACCCGCGTTTGAGAACGTTCTCTATGTTCAAGTTGTAGACCTGAGTGGGCTCAATACCGGAGAACCGCCAGACTGGGAGCTGTTGGGTGGATAGGAGGGCGACACCACCGCCTGCTATACTGAACCCCTCCTGCGTTGCGGCAAGTGTCAGCGTGTGGATTTTGTAGGGATGGTTGGCGAACCGCCGGGTGGCATATTGGAACGTGTAGCCTTTGAGATTGATTGCCTCGGTGTTGGGATTATAGAGTTCGATCCACTGTGGCAAATTAGATAGACCGATACCTCCCCAATCTCTGACCATATACTCCGTCACGCGTATCGGTTGTAGGAGCGTTAGGGTTTCCGCGGGCGGCGATGCTGTCTGTGCTTGCGGTGGCAAGATAATGTTTGTCTCAAAGTTACCTGAAGTAACTTCAGGTGTTCCACTCGCCTCTGTCGCCGGGGGTGCCCCGCCTCCGCCCCCTACTGTTGAATCCGTTGTCGTAGGAGATGGATTATTATTCGGAGATGGATTATTATTCGGGGGGGTCCGGCCGTCGTGCGTATGAAACCGGAGGTCACCACTTCCTCCTGAGCAGTAGGACATCCTGCTATTCTCATGATCATGATAATGAAGCCAGATACCATCATGTTCATGTGCGCCGGGACAGTTTGGTTCCTGACCGGGTGTTTCTATTTCCAGATTGGGTGTTTCTGTTTCCCGATTGGGTGTTTCTGTTTCCTGAGGGTTTACGTGTGCATCTCTCTCCGAGTTACTATTAAATACGCCCGGAAAGTCATGCCCATAATCACTATCATGACGATGATAAGAATATATATGTCTATGGCCCCCTTCACCTACCGCCTCCTCTGTATAGGCACTCGCATGTGAATGGGAACCCGTGTGTGAATGACTGTTACCGTTGTGATTGTGTGTAAATGAGTGTAAGTGTGTGTAAGAATGGTCTCCCTCTTCGTGGCCGTATACATACTGAATAGCAATAAATAAGCAAAGGGTTATCAGTGTGTTTATTTTAAAAATTTTCAAAACTTCTTTTTCCTTTGTAGGGTTTAGGACTCACGCAGGCATATTATAAAACCTTTGCTGGCGAGGTTTCCTAACCTCGCTAATGGCGCGGAATACGTAGATCCCATGGGAAAACTGCGTAAGTCCTAACGTAGGTATTGTGCCTGCTTGTATTGTCCAATACATCGGGAGAGAGCCCGATGCAACAAAAAGAGCCCGCAACGGAGACGCTGTGCAAAACAGAACCACCTGCGGGCGCGAAGACAGCCCGATGAAGGACCGTCAGGATCGTTTTATGAAGTAAACTACTTATCGTTTGTGGAGAAGGCGGGGGGGGTAATTTGCGAGTAGATTAACACAACGCCTGAAAACGCAGCAGCCACTACCTCTCTGAACGCGCATATCCGCACGCATCTTCAGAGACTTTTTTAATTCAAATGGTAAACTGCACGTCGTCATGAGCGTTCCCAGGTAAAATGTTCAAGTCTATCAAGGTTTTTTATCGGTTGGCGAAGGTATTGATTGAATTATACAAAATTTTCAGTTAAAATGCAAATTAAATCTACAAAAATTGCTAATTTTTTCCGAGAAACACCTTATTTTAAACGTGAGTTTGACATAAGCGTATCGTTGGAAACCTACCTCATTTTCATAGAGACCGCGGTGGAATGTCGGGTTTCGCTGTGTTTATTTTTCTCAATGTGTCCTGAAAAAGGAGACGTTTGTGGCGAAACTGAAGGAAACCTCTGGGGATCTCATCGCTCTACCTGGCGGAAATTTCGGCATATAAAAACGGCATCATACTTCCAAATAGACTTACTGGTTCTCGACGCCACATCGTTGAAACAAACGCAACGAAACACGCAATCTATCCTGCCAATCCTCTAATCCTGTAAATCCTGATTCGGACAATTACCCCAAAATTACCCCTTGACATTTCTCCCAATTTCTGCTAAGATAAGGAATGTGATTCAAAAAAATTGGAAGGAGCAACATAAGTGGCACAAGACACAATTAAAGTCGGAGTTATCGGCGCAGGTGGCAACACGACATCACGACATATTCCGGGACTCCAAGCCATCGAAGGCGTTGAGATCGTCGGGGTCTGCAATCGGAGTCAGGAATCCTCGCAACGGGTGGCAGATCAGTTCGGTATTCCGAAGACTTACGGTAATTGGCAGGACGCGATCGCTGATGCGGATACCAATGCGATTGTCATCGGAACATGGCCCTATATGCACTGCCGGGCTACAATAGCGACACTTGAAGCGGATAAACACGTAATGTGTGAGGCACGGATGGCGATGAACGCCAGAGAAGCGCATAAGATGCGAGAGGTATCGCGTCAGAAAACACATCTCATCGCGCAGATCGTCCCTTCGCCGATGACGCTGCGGGCGGATAAGACGATAAAACGTCTCATCGCCGAGGGATACATCGGAGATGTGCTCGCCGTGGAAGCCCGCGCCGGCGGCGCGTTTCTGGACAGCGAAGCACCGCTCCAATGGCGACAGGATTTTGACCTCAGTGGTCTTAACATCATGAGCATGGGGATCTGGTATGAAGCCTTGATACGTTGGGTCGGAGAAGCAACACAGATTATGGCGATGGGCAAAACCTTCGTCAAGATGCGTCCCGATGCCGACGGTGTAATGCGTTCTGTGCGGATTCCTGAACATATCGATGTCGTTGGAGATCTTGAGTGTGGTGCGCAACTTCACATACAGGTTTCTAACGTTGCGGGGTTGGCAGGTGCACCGGAGGTTTATGTCTTCGGTAGCAACGGGACTTTGCGTTTTTCCGGGAATCGGCTCTATGGTGGACAAAAAGGTGACAGTGAACTCACCGAGATCGATATTCCTGATTCAGAAGCTGGCGCCTGGCGGGTCGAGGAAGAATTTGTGAACGCTATCCGTGGCGAAGAGGTTATCACGCACACCGATTTTGATACCGGTGTGAAATACATGGAGTTTACGGAGGCGGTCACGCTGAGTATGCAATCGGGAACCGCAATTACGTTGCCGCTTCATATTTAGAACGGGGTACGGCACAGCGGAATATACCTTGGAAGGAGAGACGTTTGACACTCGGAGAACTCTTTGATCTTTGTCAAGGCATTGAACTACGACAAGCGAAGCTCTACGCCTCCCTCTCGTTGCATTTAGGGAGTGTTGATGAACGGATCGCACGATTTTGGGAACAGATGAGCACGGAAGAATGGCAGCACTACATTCTTGTGGATTTCGGGCGATCTTTGTGCATTGATGCCTTCGGAATTGATTCGCCTATGACGGAGTTATCGGATGTTCCAGTTCAGCAAATTACGGACGCTCTGGATACCCACGAACAGAAAGTCGATAGTGGAGAGGTTTCGCTTGATGAAGCCTTCGAGATCGCTATTGCAATTGAGGGTAGCGAGGCAGATGCTATCTATATGTATCTCCTCTCTATCATGAGAAAGGCAATAGAACAGAGCGATCAGCCGTATTTGATGGACCGGATTGTGCAGGTGGAGAAGGACATGGTGTCACACGTAGATGGGTTAGTCAAGGCGACACAGAGGTTTGCGAAGGATACTGAATTGATTCGGAAAGCGCATCGTCTAAAAGCAGAACACGGTTAAACTGTGGGATCGGGGCATTTCGTTTTTCTGTAGGAGGGATCTCCGAATCCCGACACTTCTTGGTTGCGATGTATCCCACAGAACCAACAGACCGTCGAAAACTGAATAGCCCTAAGGGTAGGAGAGGTTTGTAACCTCGATACAATTTTCACGAGTGTTGCGCGTTGCACAAGAGATTTCCCGCTTGCGCACACGCGACCTCTTCAAGTTGTAAGGTGGTGTGATTGATACCGAAGTGTGTTTGCAATTCGGCATTGATCTGTTCGAGAATCCGGTCAGGGGTTAAAGTTGTGTTTTCGTCAACCACGACATGTGCACTCAGGGCAGAGTAGTTAGAGCACAAGGACCAGATGTGCATGTCGTGGATGTCTTTAACTGCGGCTAAACCACGGAGATGCGTTGCAACGGTGTGTGCGTCCGCGTTCCGCGGCGAGTTTTCCAACAAGATGTGCACCGCTTCTCTCGTCACGTTCACCGCGCCGAAAAGAATAATCCCACCGATAAGGAAACTCAGCAACGCGTCAATCGGGTACCATCCCGTCCAGAAAATAATCGCGCCTCCGACAACCACCGCTACGGAGGAGAGGGTGTCCCCTATCACATGGAGCATCGCGCTCCGCACGTTGAGATTATCGTGACCCGCACCGTGCAGTTTCCATAAGATGAGTAGGTTCCCAACGAATCCGAGGCACGCCACAATAAACATCCCCGTTACTTTTATTTCTGTCGGCGACATGTACCGTTGGTAGGCTGCGTAGAAAATCCAACCGGAAATCCCGATGAGCGACACCCCGTTGACGAAAGCGGCGAAGACCTCTGCACGATGATACCCGTAAGTTCGTGAGGAGGTGGCAGGACGTGTTGAGAGATAAATCGCCAGCCAACTAATCAGTAGCGAGAATACATCCGACATTACATGTGCCGCATCGCTTAGGAGGGCGAGACTGCCTGACCAGATACCACCGATGAGTTCACCGAGGAAGACGAAAAACGTGACAAACACAGCAAACTTGAACTTCTTCTGGAGATGTGTTTGATGGCTATGCTCATGCACTTCGCCGTGATGGGGGTGATGGTCGTGACTGTGATTGTGCACAGCGTCTCCCTTTAAAAGTAGTAGGCACACTCCGTTGTGCCGAAACCAAAAATGTAACCGAACTGGGCGTGGAACCCCGCCCTATAGTGCAAGTTCGTTTGCTTCTAATCGGTAGATGTACGCTTTGATTTGCTACTCGTATCGGATTTCTTTTCTTTTTTCTCGCTTTTGTCCGATGAGGTGCTTTTGTCTGACGACTTGTTGTTATCCTTCTTCGCTGATTCTTTGTAGCCGTCACTACGATAGTCTGTAATATAGAACCCGGAGCCTTTGAAAATCAATCCGGCACCTGCGCCGATGAGTCGCTTCACCTTACCGTTGCACTCTGGACACTCCTCAATTGCGGGGGCAGTAATGCCTTGAAACCGCTCGAATCGGTTGTCGCATGCGAGACATTTATACTCGTATGTAGGCATGTAGTCTTCTCCTCCTTTTTGATATATTTTGCAGACAGAACTCCTTGTTCTTTGTAGGAGCGAGTTTTACTCGCGACCTATTGCTCTTGTTCTTTGTAGGAGCGAGTTTTACTCGCGACCTATTACTCCATGTTCTTTGTAGGAGCGAGTTTTACTCGCGACCTATTACTGTCGGAATAAAAAGTTTGTTGATAAAAAGAACGTGTTCTGATAAATTTTAATGGTTACACGTGTAAAAGTCAAGTAATTTTTGTAATTGGCAGTGCCAATGGTTTCCATTTTTACTTTTTTCTTGTCTTTGCTGTCGGGTTTTGTAACTGCACCTACTGTGTCCGGCTACTACTATACTAATTGCTGACAGATGACTATTGGTTGTTGACAACCGATAACTGACAACTGAGTACTTCTGTGTGATTGGAGTTTTTTATGTTTCGCCTTCCTTTTGATTCTGAAAGTTTTCCGCTCGGCAAGGGACCGATGGTAATGCTCATTCTGTTTCTTGTGTCTACACTTTTCATCTTCGGACGTTCCGAGGAGACGGGTGAGAAGCTCGAATTCTGGATTTTCGCGAACACTCACTACGAGGAGTACCAAGCACGCGTGCCTATCTTTGAGGCACAGAACCCAGGGGTTAACGTCCAACTTATCAATTTCGGTGGCACGATGCACGATAAACTCCTCGCTGCGATGCTGTCCAATTTCGGTGCGCCGGATCTCGTTGAAGTTGAGATTACATCCATCGGTCGGTTCCTTAAAGGAGCAATTGACGAAGTCGGCTTTGTCGATCTCCGTCCGCGTTTAGAGAGCGAAGGCTGGATGGAAAAATTGGTCGTCAGTCGGTTCACGCCGTGGTCCTACAGGGGCAAAATTTTCGGCATCCCGCACGACTTGCACCCCGTTGTACTGCTCTATCGAGATGATCTCTTTAAAGCCGCTGGTGTTGAGATGACAGAGATTGAAACCTGGGATGACTTCATCGCTGCCGGAAAGAAAGCAACGCGCGATCTTGATGGCGATGGTGAGATTGACCAGTACGCACTCGTATTGGATCGACGCACAGAGAGCGACTATTTCAGTTTACTCCTCCAACAGGGCGGCGGATTTTTCGACGAAGAGGGAAACGTCATTATCGATAGTGAACTTGCGATTGAGACATTGGAATTTTTCACGGCGTTGTTCAATGAACATAAAATTGCCACGCCAGTGTACGGCACATGGCACGGCGATCCGAGTAATTTCGCCGCAATGCAGGATGGCAAGATTCTCTCTATTCTCTCACCCGATTGGTACGTCGGTATTCTCAAGAGTCAGGTGCCACAGATGTCTGGTAAATGGAAGGCGATCAGCATGCCTGCGTGGCACCCGGGCGGTAGGCGAACCACGACGCGCGGTGGAACGATGATTGGGATTACAAAGCAGTCCAAAAACCCCGACCTCGCATGGGAAGTCCTCAAATTTACCTATTTTGACAGACCCGGTCTTATCAACCGATACGAGACGACACGAATTATTCCGCCTCTCAAATCAGCATGGGATGCCCCTATCTTTAAAGAACCTGATGCCTACTTGGGTGGACAACCGCTTGGCGAATTGCTTATCGAATTGGCACCCGATATGCCGCCGCGTTATCAGAATCCCTACTGGTCGGAAGGGGCGGATCTGCTCAACGATGCGATTTTTGCCGCTGTTACAGAGAAACAGACACCGAGAGAGGCTTTAACCGATTTGGCGGAGAAGGTGCGAGCACTGATTGCCAAGGACAGAGGCAGATGGGGAGATATGTAACTTAAACAGAAAACATAGCCTGAAACGAAGTGGAAGGGTTTGCTTGGGTATTTCTGCAGATATACGGAGAAGTACGTGAAAACCCCAACCCATCTCATCGAACCGCAAGGTATAATTATAGTAAAGCCCGAAAATATCTGCACACCGCCGGTAGGGTCTTTCACCTAACCGCACCGAGTTTGGTGTAAAATTAATTACAGAATCCACTATAAAAGATTGTCCAGAAAACATAGCCTGAGACGAAGTGGAAGGCGTATCTACGGAGAAGTACGTGAAAACCGCAACCCGTCACACCGAACCGCAAGGTATAATTAAAAACTTGTTTTGGAATCAACAACAGAAAATCGCTCCCTATCTTTTTATCGCTCCGTTTTATCTGCTGTTCGTCATTTTTATGGGCTATCCGCTCATTTCGTCGCTCGTTATGAGTCTCTATGAAATGCGTGGATTCCAAAGTCGGATATTTGTTGGCATTGGGAACTTCACAGACCTGTTTCGGGACCCAATCTTCTGGAAATCGCTAAAGAATACTTCCTATTTCGCAGTAGGTACCCTCACCCTCCAATTACCGATTGCCTTGCTGTTAGCGATTCTCCTCAACTCCAAATTCGTCAGAGGGAAGAACATCTTACGTCTCGCCTTTTTCGCACCTGTCCTCGTCGCGGGTGTCTTCGTCGCGATTATCTTCAACCTCGTCTACGACCAGCGGGCTGGCTTGGTGAATCAAGAATTCGTTCTCTTCGGTAAAGAGATCGGCTGGTTGAACGAGGAGAAATATGTGATGCCAGCGGTCATCCTAACAGGTGTTTGGCAGTGGGCAGGTTTCAATATGATCTATTTTTTAGCTGGGTTGCAAGGGATTCGGCAGGAATTATATGAAGCGGCAGCAGTCGATGGTGCGAGCTGGTGGCAGGCATTCATCCATGTCACACTTCCCTCGTTGCGACCGGTGATAGCCTTCGTTTTTGTCGTTTCGATGATAGGCTCGCTGCAACTCTTCGATCTTCCGTTTATTTTGACCAATGGTGGTGAACCTGCGGATGCGGGATCGACGATCGTCATGTATCTCTACAAAAATGGGTTTCAGTTCATGCGTCTCGGCTATGCAGCAACGATCGGCTGGGTGCTTTTTTTCATTATTGCGGTTATCTCAATCGTCCAATTAAAATTGCTCGGCATTTTCCGAGATGAATAGTAGTAGGCACACGCCGTTGTGCCGTCAACCACGGAAGGGAAAGACTTTGTATATACTACCCGCCATCGATCTTCGCGGTGGCAAGTGTGTGAATTTAGTACAGGGTATCGCGTCACAGGAGACGATCTTCTCGGACGCCCCTGTAGAAATGGCATTGCGCTGGGAAGCCGAGGGTGCAAAATACTTGCACCTCGTGGATTTGGACGGCGCGTTTCAGGGTGAATCGGCGAACCTTCACATCGTCAGTGAAATCGTATCTGAACTTGATATTCCTGTCCAGCTGGGCGGTGGTATCCGCAGTATGTCGCAATTGGAAGCGGTTCTGGCGTTAGGCGTAGACCGCGCTATTTTAGGTACGATTGCTCTTAAACAACCGAGCTTGGTGAAGCAGGCGTGTGCCGAATACGGCGCGCGTGTCGCCGTCGGTATTGATGCCAGAGATGGAAGGGTCGCGACGGATGGATGGTTAGAGGTCTCCCAAAAATCTGCTGTCGAATTTGCCGTAGAAATGTCGGAAGTCCAAACGCTTATCTACACCGACATCAAAAGCGATGGCATGCTCAAAGGACCCAATGTTGACGCAACTGCTGATATTATTGATGCCGTCTCTGCCGATGTGATTGGTTCAGGGGGTGTCACGTCGCTTGCTGACATAGCCGCTTTGAAGCAGATCGGTGCCAGCGGCGCGATTATCGGGCGTGCTTTGTATACCGGGGACCTCGCACTGCATGACGCGATTGCTACCGCTCATTAGAGAAACATCACGCAACGCCCGTCACAACGCCGAACCCAATTCGCACCCCCATCTTTTTTACCTCAAATCGAGTGCCAATCTCCATCACCAGCGGTAGGTCAAGCGTAAGGGAGACGTGTGCATAAGCCCCCGGTGTAATCAGAGAGAGACTCGGCGAGAGTTTTAGGTGCGCTGGCATGTCAGTACCCCATAGATAGATGTCAGGTCTATCGTTTTCGATGAGCGGGATGTGTGTGCCGCTCTCTTCGTGTGTCAGCAGGTAGATGAGTGCCGTAAATTCGGAATGCGATTTGACGGTCTTCGGTGTGCAAATTACCTGTCCAACAGACAACCAGTCGGGTTCAGATTCGACGCACACTTCATTCTCCTTTATGCTGAGAACCCGCGTCTTGATCCTATCCCCTTTGCCCACGATATCTACGGCTTGTCCGACAGCGAGTTGTCCCTGTACAATATTGCCGCGGACGGATACACTCTCCTTCATTTCCTCAGTGATTTCATAAATTGGCATAATAAGAGGTAAGCGTGCCGTGTCCACGGGGGCTGGCATTGCCCGATTCATTGCGAAGATAAGGTCAACGATCGGTTGCCACTGCGGCGAGGTAATACTGTCTCCCCTGTAGTCTAATGCCTTACGCGCGTCTCCAACGATTATTGGAGCGGTCTCTTCGTTCCATCCGCACTCGTTCAGCAGTTCTCTCATCTCTTGTTGACAAATGTCTATCAGTTCATCGTCATTTGGGATGTTATCTGTGTTAAGAAAGGACAACACTGTCGGGAAGTGCATCTGATTGGCGAGGCGGAGATGCGCTTCGGAGTCAGGTGTGACCCCCTCGACTGCATTTACGATCCAAATTGCGCCATGGATTGCGGGTGAACCGCTAACAAGCATTTTGACAACGTCGAAGTGTGTCTCGCAATCGATTTGGGTGTAAAGTTTACCGCTGGTTTCATACGCGATCGCACGGTAGGTGATGCCGACACCTTCTCGGATTGGGTGACTGATTGGAGTTTGTGTTTCAAAGTCGCTATCTCCGTTTGTGTGAATCGCTCCGATTCTCGCGACGACTTTCGCTATTGCCGCTGTCAATGTTGTTTTGCCGTGTCCGGGTGCGCCGAGCGTGCAAATAGGCAACCTGCGATGTGTATGTGCTTTTTGCTCTGTCATCTTTTTTCTCCTGATTGGCCTGATTTTTTTACTGCTATTTCCATGGTATTATAGCACAGAATTATGAATTGGGCAATAAAGGAAAAACTTGCCAAACCGTCTGACGCGTGCTAAACTATACTAAAGTTTGGACGCTTCGTGTCACGTGCAAGTTGAGTTTCAGAGCCGATATTGAGGAAGTACTTCGCTTTTGGAGTAGCGTTGTCCAAAACTCCGAAAATAAAAAATGTCAAACCAAAAAATCTATCATCGCAGCGAACTATCATTCGTTCTCCAGCAAGCGAAAGCAGACGGAGACGTTGTTGTCACGACCAACGGTTGTTTTGATGTCCTGCACTTGGGACATCTCCGTTATCTTCAGGCGGCGCGCCAGCTCGGCGATCTACTCGTGGTAGCGATTAACAGCGACAGTTCAGTCCGACAGCTCAAGGGTGAAAATCGTCCGCTCGTTCCTGAAGAGGAGCGGGCAGAGATGCTCGCTGGGTTGGAATGCGTCGATTACGTCGTCATCTTTCCAGAATCAACACCGATCGACTTGCTCTCCGAACTCAAACCGAATATCCACGTTAAAGGTGGCGACTATAAACTG
>JAPOOP010000575.1 GCA_026713385.1 Candidatus Poribacteria bacterium
AGATGGCTAAGGTAAAGCGGTTCATTCACTTTACCTCGGACTTTGACGCCATTTGGAAAATGGACAGGTTCTGCGGAAGCATCACGAAGTTCGTAACGGACAGGATCGGTAAAAAAGATAAACCAATCCCCAATCTCAAATTCTCCGTTGGGTCCAGGACGGCTGTTTACCGTGGCGTTGCCATTACCGAGATTTGCGTTCCACGTACGGGTGAGAATCACATCGCCTCCGGTGTCATAGTCGGTTTCAAAAGCGAGAATATCAGCAAATTCAAAGGTGTAGTTGATTCCAATCGGTGTGCTTTCTTTCCTCGGAATCCGTAATTCCAAGCCGAACCCTTCCTCCCTGAATGGATTGTCCAATTGCCCAGACTTATCAAGTTTCTGGATGAGTGATTCTCCCTTGCGTTTGAGAAATACCTCATATTCGTCAGCATCTGAAAACAGTAGGACCCAAGTGCCAGCGGGGGTAAGGTTAGGGTTGATGGTGATGGCGGATGCCTCCAATTCCTGTTCGCTCGCGTTTTCCATCTGTATCGGGGTGACGTAATTTTCGAGCAGAAATTCGCTTTCAGAGGTGTAATTAATCTGCGATGACAGGCGTCGCCACGCTGAAAAATCTGCTTGCCATGCGTAGATTGCCAGTTGATTGGCGATTTCCGTTAGTGCAGTTTTAAACGCGGGATTGTTGGGTTGGAGGAATGTCTCTTCGCGCACGGTATCCTCCAAAGCACTCACATCAAAACGGAGTTTGACCTCAGCAGGTTTCTTGAGCGTCGTTACACCTGTGCGAAAAGCAGGTTCGTAATATTGTGCAACCTCTGTTCCCTGCCGAATGAGACCACGTCGAAGGGCAGCGACGCGAGGAATAGGTGCAAACGCGAGATCCGGTTGGGATGGATCGGTAGGCAACTGTGAAGAAACAGAGAGTGGTATTCCTGCCTTATTCTGTGGTTCAGCGTCGAGCGCGTTCGCAGGAAAATAAATATCAAACACCCTATCCAAACTGAACGCCGTCAACTCGTCTTGTGGTTTATAGTTAAACTCATTGATGATAAAAGAGACGTGTTGTTTGTTATCAAACTGGCGTGATTCTTGAATCTTTCCGATAATTTCGTCCTCGATCTCCGGATCATCCGGATCCGCGAGGACATAAATCTTGTGTACGCCTGTTGCGAGCGGTTTGTCAAGATCCAGCGTTGCACTCACGTGTTGCAACGCGTATGTGCCATCTGCCCAATCGGTGGGTTTAATGGTCACGCGTCCTATAATGTCGGCATCTTCGTCAATTATACTATCTCCTTCCGCATCCGGATTGCCTTCAGCAAATACCACCTCAATATCGGATCGAACGGGACGTCCACCAATGTTGACGATTTCTCCGATGAGTTGATAACCGTTCTTTTCCTCATCAAACACATATCGAATAGGTGCCCTGTTGGTTTCGTCTGTGCCGATTGCAATGTTGGGGCCTTCAGGAACTTTGACAATTCTACGTTCCGTTTTTGATGGAATAGCGAGTTCGTGCCCGGTGCTATCAGTAATAAGGAGTCTATAGCGTACCTGCCGTCCACCCTGTGGGAGTGGGATAGTTTTTTCGAGTTCATACCATTGTCCGCCCAGAGGGACATCTCCGAGAGGTGCTCGTGCAGGGATCATAGATATTGTCTCGTCTTCAAAGGTAGCGGTATCATCCCATAAGACTTTTATACTTCGTATACCGCCTGGTCCTTTATCATCAATAACAAGCACACTGATACTGAGTGTATCTGTAACTTTAATATCGAGGGTTTCTCGGATGTCATGTACGACAGGCGTGTCAACCCAAAACCGAGTTCCACCGATAGCAGCGCGGGTGTCATTATAGGCGAAGACCCGTGCAACGCCAGCTCCCGGTAGTGCGCTATTTGGAACATCAATGCGAATCGTCCCATACTCCCCCTGCCAGACTCTGCCGCCGGTACGCTGCACGATATCATTATTAATATTATCATCAAAATGATTTGCGAAGGTTGCGAAAGCGGAGAGGGACTCCGTACTAAAATCGGATGTGATCGTGAAGTTCCCAACCCCTGAAACCCCAATCTTTGTACCTTCAGTTGTTCCTACCTCGTTCGCTTTGATGACAATCTCGTGTGCTTTGTTGAGCGCGATGCGCTCTAACTCGACCTTTATGTCGAGTTCCGGACGAGCAAGGTGAGAGGCAGGGTCTCCGAAGAGTGTATATTGTTCCATGCCAGGGATCCACTGCGTATTTCGAATCCGACTGACAAAACTAATTTTGGCATCGGCAACAATATGTCCTACCGTTGATGGAAGTCCATCCTCACCGTTAAGAACAAGTTTGGGTTCGCGACCGACTCCAAAAAGGGATTCAAACAGGTCTTTGTCGAATTCAGCATTTGCTGTGCCGTAGGTTAACCGTGTCGCTGAGAGTGCCGCAATTGCACCATATTTTCCCAACAGAAATTGCTCGCTCAGACAGAAGTTCCCAACCTGCTGCGGTTTGTCAAACTGTCCATTAAGACAGGTCGTTGTAATAACAAAGGGGAGGTATCGGTTCCGCAGAGTAACGACATCTTCGCTATGAAAAATAGCCTCATCTGCCCAAGTCTGTATTCCTCCATGCCCAGTATATTCAATGGCAAGCGCGCCTCTATTGATAGCCGCGCGAATTTGAGCGCGTGTACGTTCCGGACTTTTAATCTTTCGGAGATAGATTTGGCGAGTATCATACCCGACGGGTATAATTTCCTGTATCAATTCATTACGCGATGCCTCAAAGACTCCATCGGATGGGTTGTCTGTGTGATCATCTGCCACCTGAATCAATGTCCCTTGCCACAGTCCTGTTTTAAGATTCTTTTCATAGTTGATGATTTTTTCAACCATAGTTACGAGCTCTTCAGGGGTCTGAACAGAAAGTCTGCCAATAAGCATGTCTGGAAGCGCATCTTCACCGCTGATGTTAACAAAGCGTTGGTCCATAGCGGTTTCCCCACTTGCGGGTGCCCATCCATGGTACGTAGGCACAAAGATCGGATAGAGGTTATAGGTGCCCCGAAAATTGGGATCGCGGCGATAACGCTCAACGATCGTATTTTTGTAATCATAGTGCGCATCTCCAACGAGGACGACATAAGTGGGGGCAGGCTGTTGCCAACTATTATAGGCATACCGGAGAAACCGTTGAATCGCAAACGGGTTAAAGAGACCATCACTGAATTCATCGTAGATGTCGTCAATATCAACAACCATGGTCGTTAATCCCTGTGAACGCCGAAATTCGACAAGAGGTTGAATGCTTTCGGCGAAGTCCGGATGCGTAATGACAACATAGTCTGCTTGATTAGCAGGGTTGCGTAATGGCGTTGGCGGTGTCGGAACAAGCGCGTTGATACTTCGATAGGCAGAACGGCTGATGACGAAATAGCGCGTATATTGGTTGACAGTATCCTCAAAGAGAATTTGATGACTAGTACCAACGCGAGAGACTTCACCACCAGTCAGCCTGCTGGTAATGCCATTTTCATCAATTTGATACACATCAATTGTATCGTGAAAGATGTTTCGGACGCTGTACTGGACTTTGCCGCGATTGCGAGGTTCAGTATTGGTGTTGAATTCAAGACGGTTTGCCTCTGCACGAAAACTTCGCCAATAATCAAATTCATACCAATCGAGATAGAAGTCGTAGGAACCGGCAGGCGTGTGGTTAGTATCCAACGCCTCAATGCGCATAAAATTCACCTGATTGTTATGGACGCGCGCCCATGGAATACTGCGGGTCGCAATTTGCGAAGCTTGACGCTTCCACTCCTCAACCCTACCGAGTTGAAGTCCGTTGAAAGAGATTCGTGCTTGGTGAAGTGCGTTCCCTCTTCGGGAAGCACCTTGAAATTTGACACGCAAGGTTGCCAAGCGGTCAATCGCAAGCCGCGGAACCGCCAAGGGCACCTCTATGCCTAAGTCCTTTCGACTTGTGTCAACGTTCCCACCGCGGAAGGCAGCCCAAAAATAGTGATCGGCAAGTTCAGACTTAATAGCGGTGCCAGCCAAGACATCGTGATGGACATTCTCTTCGAATCGAGCACGTGCTAAAAAAGCGACGGGTGTTACCAAGTTTTGTGCCCGCGGTGTCGCGTCTCGTTCTTCAACGCGGGACCCCTCAATACCAGTATTTGGTTCTCCTTGTAGAGCGAAACGAAGCCAGTAAACGTTTTCGTCGGTAAATTTGTTGTCAGCCAACGCTCGCCCATAAAAGATTATCTGTTCGCCTGGGTCAAGTGTGTTGTTCCCGTCTTCATCAAAAATATAGATGCCCTGTTTTTGTCCACTACTTTCCAATCGAACAGTATCGAGATCAATATCTTCTGGTTCGATACCCGCGGCAGCTTTAATGTGATTATAGGTAATGCGATAGAGATCCGTTCTGGTAACCGGAATTTTAAATCGGAGTGTACTGGAAACCGTCAGTGCGGGTGCGCCAGGAGTCTGATTTCTGTAAGGTGTCCGCCGCTGGCTGCGCCACGATTTTGCTTGCTCGTAATTTCGCAATGTTCCTTGGAATAGACTCTCAAAAGCGGGAGAGTTCTTTGAAAAAATAGACGGAGCCGCAGAAACAATTCCACCCGTTGCTGCGAAAGGCGGAAAATCAATACGGAACGTCACAGATTTGAAAATTCTCAGCTGCTTTGTTGCCGGATTGTATTGTATCGGATTAATTTGCAGACTCGCGATGCGTTGTTCCCGCACAAGACCTACTGGAATAGCCTCTACCAACTGTGTCGGATAAAATCCCTGAGTCTGCGAAGTAGCAGGGCGGGAGTTTGTCGTCAGAGCAGGGAAAATTGGATCGTCTGGCGTGATACGGATATTTTCAACGCTTCTTATCTCAGGACGCGCCTCAATGACGGTGACAATCGGCGTTCCTACGACAGGAATACCGATGCGTTGTGTGTAGATAGGGAGACGCGGTTTGCCCACGTCAAGTGTCCAATCTGCACCCGCAAAATAGACTTCGGTGTATTGGCTATCGGTAGAGAGGGTATCGTTTAAGGGAACTCTCTTTACTGACTGCTGATTGCCGACTGCCGACTGCCATTCTTGCTGATGATTATTCCTTACCTGGATTTCGGGTAGTGTGAAACGGGCTGTGAGTGTGTTCGATGTGGTTGCAAGAATTTGTAGAGGGTTTTTGCTTGGGTGTTGCCCCAATGCTGGTGATGTCTGCGCTACGGAAACCAATGTTGGAACAGTGAAGAATATAAAAAATATGGCTAAAAAAAATCGAATCTTTCTCATTTTTATAATTATTGGATTTTTACGCTGCCTTCCACTTTGTGTCAGGCAGATTTTCGGTGTGGCTGCAACTGACTTGGACAACTTGCCCAAAAAGTCTTCATGAACAACCTTTTTTACTTATCAGTTTTCAGTAAAGACATTAGAACTATAATACCTTCCTCTCTTGTCACTGACTGCTTCCTGCTGATTGCTGACTGCTATTCCGCGCGAGTCGCGCCGCGCAACTTAGTGCTCCCACCAGACTCATTTCATTAGCAATACCCTTGCCAGCTATGTCAAACGCCGTCCCGTGATCCACACTTGTCCGGATTATCGGTAAGCCTAAAGTGACATTCACAAGTTCACCAAATCCGAGGAGTTTTATTGGAATATTGCCCTGGTCATGATACATAACGATAACGGCATCCCATTCACCTTGACTTGCCTTGACAAAAAGCGCGTCGGCAGGAAGCGGTCCATCAATCGTACCCGTACTGAAGCGTGCTTGTGCCTGAGCAATGGCTGGACGGATAAGGTATTCTTCCTCTTTTCCGAACGCTCCGTCTTCACCCGAATGTGGATTTAACCCGGCAACGACAAGCCTCGGTTCGGAGATACCACAACGGATCAATGCCTGTTGAGTGATACGGATAACCTCAACAATTCTTTCGACCGAGAGATGTTTCGGCACATCAGCTAACGCGACGTGATTCGTAACGAAAGAAACCGCGGGAATGGTTCTCGGTTCTCGGGAACCATCAGCGTGTTGGCTCGGCTGTCGGCTATCAGCAAGAGAAGAAACGCAGGCGACGGTATCTTTCTGACTGCTGGCTGCTGATTGCTGATTGCTATCCAATGCTTCAGGTGTACAGAGCATCATTACCACATGGGGGGTGTTTGTAAAGGAGGCAAGCATTTCCGTGTGCCCTGGATAGGAAATCCCTGCGCGGTGTATAGCGGCTTTGCAGATAGGGGCAGTTGTGATGGCATCCAGTTCGCCATGCATAGTAAGATGTGTCCCTGTTTCAATCGCTTTCACAGCAGCAACCCCCGCACGTGCATCTATAGTTCCGACAGAAATATCCTGAGGGGATATTGAAGACACATCAAGTACATCGATCGTCCCGTGTTTTGCAATCGCTTGCATCGGTTTTTTGATTATGTTAAGGTTTAGCGGTGGTCTGTTCGGAGTTGTGAAGCGAAGACACGCGTCCTGAAGAATAGCAGAGCTGCCAATAACAATCGGCTGGCATAACGAATATACACTTTTATGGGTGAGTGCCTTGACAACAATTTCGGGACCGATGCCAGCCGCATCCCCCATTGTAAGGCCAATCTTCGGTTTATTCTCTGTGCGCGGCATACCTGCTCCCTCCCGCAGTAACGGACGCGGGTTCGAGTGCGCAGTAGCTCCGGATTGGATCTGTACCTCTGACCGAGTCATTGCAATTTCTCCCTTAATCGAGACGAATGTGCCTCGATCAGGAGATAGAGGCTACGAGTTTAGCTCTCACTGCGAGGCAGATAGAGCGTTGCAGCACGGGCACGCGAGACGTTTCCAGAGGGCAATTCAAGCACCTCGTATTCAGGCTTAGGAGCCTCATCATCACCTGACGGATGAGGTAAGCAGATAACGTCACCAACAGCGAGCATTTTTCCAGCTTTCGCGGTGTGTCCATTGACGCTGACCGCACCTCTGCTACAGAGAGTATTGGCTATTGTTCGCCGTTTTACGAGACGACTGATCTGTAGGAATTTATCTAATCGCATTTTTTAACGATTCGCAAGCGTTAAATCAAGCAATTGGTTTCAAGCGGTTTTCGCTTAAGAGTCGCCTGTACCATTGTTGCAAGCTGCCATCATGTTTTAAGTCTTTTCTAAGATATCGCACGCCCAATGGAGTGCCTTAAAGAAATCTTATCCGCAAGCCGAAACAGATATTAAAACTGAAACTATACTGGCGGTTGAGAAGCGACCGGCACTTCTACAGGAACTTCGGGTTCCACGATAATATCTGTTAGTGCCTGTTCAAGTACCTGTGTCATATCGTTGACTTTGTGAAAACGGATACCTTCCCGAATTTCGGTCGGGATGTCAGCCTCATCTTTCTCGTTGTCTTCAGGAATGATGATGTCGAAAATACCGTTTCGATAGGCAGCAAGTGCTTTTTCTTTTAAGCCACCAATCGGTAGAACTCTTCCGCGGAGCGTAATCTCCCCAGTCATAGCAACGTCTTTGCGAACAGACTTCCCTGTTAGCGCAGAGAGAATTGCCGTGGCAAGGGTAATTCCAGCAGAGGGACCATCCTTCGGCACTGCACCTTCCGGAATGTGAATATGGATGTCCTGCTGTTCAAACCGATTGTTGGAGAGCCCGAAGGATTCAGCACGGGAGCGGATGTAGGCGACAGCAGTCTGGACAGACTCACGCATCACTTCCTGAAGTTGCCCTGTCATACTGAGTTTGCCTTCCCCCTGCATCGTCGTTGCCTCAACAGAAACAATATCACCGCCGATTTGGGTCCATACCATACCTGTAGCAACACCGACTTCATCGCGTTCTTCAGCTTTCGTGCGCGTCCACTTCGCAGGTCCAAGATAGTCGCTTAAATTCGCAGGTGTCACTTCAACTTTGAGATCTGGTGTCTCTTCGGTAACGATCTCCCTCGCGACCTTTCGCATGACGGTCGTGATTGTACGTTCAAGATTTCGCACCCCAGCCTCACGCGTGTACTTGTGAATCATCTCAAAGATGGCTTCGTCTGTGAAGGCGATATTGTCCGCTGAAAGTCCATGGCGTTCGAGTTGTTTCGGGATAAGCCCATTCGGTGTAAAAGTAGTGATGTTATGCTTCTCAAAATCCGTATAACCCGGTAGTTCAATGATTTCCATCCGGTCCTGGAGTGCCGGAGGTATAGTGACGCGGGTGTTGGCAGTCGTGATAAACATAACGTCGGAGAGATCGAATGCAATATCCATGTAATGATCTCGGAAAGTGGAATTCTGTTCCGGATCAAGCACTTCAAGGAGAGCAGACGCAGGATCGCCTCGAAAATCAGAGCTGAGTTTATCAATCTCATCAAGCAAGAAGAGTGGATTTTTCGACTTGACATCACGGAGCCCTTGAATGATACGCCCAGGAATTGCGCCGATATAGGTCCGTCTATGTCCACGAATTTCTGCTTCGTCTCGAACACCACCGAGTGACATTCTGACAAACTTCCTACCTGTGGCGCGGGCAATCGATTTGCCGAGTGAAGTTTTTCCAACGCCTGGAGGACCAACAAGACAGATAATAGGTCCTTTGAGGTGTTTGACGAGTTGTAAAACAGCAAGGTATTCTAACACGTTTTCTTTCGGTTTCTCTAACCCATAGTGGTCCTCATCAAGTATCCGTTGTGCTTCAGAGAGTTTAAGCTGATGCTCAGTTTCCTCTTTCCACGGCAGCGCGAGTATCCAATCAACATAGGTGCGGATAACACCAGATTCAGCAGATTGCGGGGGTATCTGTGCAAGCCGATCAAGTTCTTTGAGAGCCTTTTCTTCGGCTTCTTCAGACATTCCGGCATTTTTTACCTGTTCTCGCAGTTCATCAACTTCGGCGATGTCATCTCTGCCCAACTCTTTCTGGATAACCTTCATCTGTTCCTGAAGGTAGAATTCTCGATGCGTCTTCTGGACGGATTCGCGAACCTGATTATGAATGTCATCACGAAGCTCATTACGTTCCAGTGACTGATGCAAAAACTGGATGATGAGTTGTAAACGCTTAATGGGATTAAGTTCGTCGATGACAGCTTGGCGTTCCGATGGAGTGAGATTGAGAATTCCAGCGATAGTATCTGCGAGATGCCCAGGTTCTTCTTGTTCCTTAATAGAGCGTTTGACTTCGTCAGAGGTCAAACCTTGAGGTTGTGAACCCCTCCCCTGTTCCTGCTGCCGTGTCTTTGCGTACTCATTGAAAAGCTTTCTGGCTTCCTTCATGAGAGACTCGGAAGTGCTCGCTAAGCCTATCTCCTCGTGGACGATTTGCACGTCTGCACTCAAAAAGTCATCAGTCTCTGTAAAGCGAAGGACTATTGCACGATGCTCTGAGGCAATAGCAATACGGATAGTGCCATCACCGGGTTCATAAGACTCGATGATATTTGCGACAGCACCAACGACATGGAGATTTTCCGGAGCTACCTCCTCTCCTTCTTCCAACTCCACTTTTTGGTAGAGGAGGAGTATACGCCTATTTGAGCCGAGGGCAGCATGGGTCGCTTGGACTCCCATTTGGCGGGCGACATTTAAAAGAGATTTCGTCCTCGGAAAAATCAAAATCGCATCGAAATCCGGGGGCAAATAGATAACGGGTAAACTTACCGTTTCGTATTCTTTCGTTGCTGTCGAATTCATGTCTTTTTCCTATGGTTGTTGGTTGTCGGTGGAGAGGTTTTCTGTAACAATCTTCGTCGCTGTTTGAATATTCCAAGTTTAGGCAGATTGTTACCAGCGTCCTCTTTTAAGAGTCGTCAGCCGTCAGTTATGAGAGGTCGGTTAAGAGATGACTTGGATAAGCCAAAACCTTCTTTTAACCGATAACTGATAACCTTAACCATCAACTCGCCTCCGTTATAAATGTTAAAGCACGAGTTGATGGTTAAAACTATTAAGCAGTTTTAAGTGCTTCGGATTTCCTATAAACGAGTTGCGGAGCTTCATCCTTACGCACGGTGTCTTCGGTAACATGACACGCTTCAACATCGTCAAGCGAAGGAAGACGATAAAGCGTATCAAGCATAATTCTTTCAAAAACAGCCCTTAACCCACGCGCCCCGGTTTCACGTTCAATTACCTCATCAGCAATGGCGGTTAACGCCTCATCAGTCACATGGAATTGCACATCTTCATAAGCCAAAAGATGCTGATATTGTTTCACCAAAGCATTCTTAGGTTCAGTGAGAATGCTAACGAGAGCTGGCGCATCCAACTCATGAAGGGTTGTGACAACCGGAAGTCGCCCTATGAGTTCCGGTATAAAACCGTATCTAATAAGATCTTTCGGTGTTGCCTGTGCGAGTATTTCATGAATCTTTGTTTCGCTTTTGGGTTGGATAGGCGAACCGAAGCCAATACTCTGCTTTCCAAGCCTATCTTTAATCGCTTTGTCTAATCCGATAAAGGTTCCACCACAAATGAACAACACTTTTTTCGTATTCACCTCAATCATCTCTTGATGTGGGTGTTTTCTGCCACCGCGCGGCGGAACATTTGCGGTCGTTCCTTCGAGGATCTTAAGTAATGCCTGCTGAACACCTTCACCGGAGACGTCACGGGTAATTGATGGGTTTTCAGATTTTCGTGTAATCTTATCAATTTCATCAATATAAATAATACCTGTTTCGGCATGTGCGACATCACCATCTGCGGCTTGGACCAGCTTCAAGATGATATTTTCGACATCTTCACCCACGTATCCAGCCTCAGTCAACGTTGTCGCATCGGTAATAGCGAATGGCACGTCTAACACTTTCGCAAGCGTTTGCGCGAGGAGCGTTTTTCCCGTGCCTGTTGGACCAATAAGTAAAATGTTACTCTTGTCTAATTCAACGTCATCAGTCGTGTTTCCATGATGTAAGCGTTTGTAATGCGTGTAAACGGCAACAGATAACGTCTTTTTGGCATCTTCCTGACCCACTACATATTCATCAAGTTTTGCTTTAATTTCTTCGGGTGAAGGTGGTGTTTCAAGTGTGTCTTGTTCATTTTCTGTTTGTGAGTGTGTTGCGCTTACCAATTCGGTTTCTATTTGCTCCTGGACGCTGCTTCCGCGAGCCCGTGAAGGTCTACGCTGGGGACGACTACCAGGCTCTTCCTGTTCGCTCGAGCTACTGCTTTTAAAATCCTCCATAGAAAAATCAAGGCTACCATCCGGTTCACGAGTGAGAATGTCATTACAAACAACAATACACTCAGCAAGACACTTCTCACAGATATTTGCGTCAAGTCCATTAAAAAGCCTTTCGACTTGGGTGTTATCGCGTCTACAAAATGAGCAGGCGGCACTATCTACAGTGGACGCTGATAACCGGACAATACATTCAACGCAAATATTTGCTTCTCTGCCTTGAAGAAGTCGGCGGACTTGTGTGCTGTCCTGTTGACAGAATGAACAGAACAAGTCTCGATGGTTGGATTCGGACATAGAGGTTTTCTCCTTTATTTATCCATGTCTAATATGGAAAAAGCCTTGCGTAATTCTAACCGTTGTATAAATCTCGTCAGAACTTTCTTAGGTTAGGTTCAATACCTACAGCGCACACGAATTAATCCTGCTGTGTTGCCCGTTCGGAGACGACCTGATCGACGATACCGTATTCAAGTGCCTGTTCGGCAGTCATGTAATAGTCACGGTCGGCATCAGTGGTGATCTTCTCAATATCTTGGCCCGTATGCTTTGCTAAAATAGAATAAAGTCGGTCGCGTTCCTGCAGAATTTCTTTTGCATGGATGCTAATATCAGAGGCTTGACCGCCAATGCCGCTCGCCATCGGTTGGTGAATGAGTGCTTTTGCATGTGGGAGCGCGTACCGCTTTCCGGGTGCCCCAGCGGCAAGAAGAATAGCTCCCATACTATAAGCTCTACCTAAACACCATGTCTGCACATCGGCTTTGATATACTGCATCGCATCGTAGATTGCCAAACCGGCGGAAACAGAACCACCAGGGGTGTTAATATAGAGCACTATGTCTGCATCCGGGTCTTTTCCCTCGAGGAAAAGCATCTGTGCTGTTACAATGTTTGCAATGACATCATCATCAATCGGTGTGCCGATCATGATAATTCGGTCTTCAAGTAGACGAGAATAGATATCGTATGAGCGTTCGCCTCGGCTGGTTTGTTCAACGACGATAGGTACAAGGTTCATATTTTTTAGTGGCTGTCAGCACTCGGGGCGGTTTTTCTCTGAAAAACCTCTCAGGTGTCGGTAAAAAGGGTGTGGGAGGGGTTTGTAACTCCGATTTCCCTCTTGTGACCGACTGCCGATAGTTTCCGACTGCCGATAGCTATTCTTCAGGTAATTATGAGCGATTGCTTGGCGGATGCACGGTTAATCAGGAACTGATAAATTTTCTCGTGTTGTAACTGTCCCCGGAAATCCTCTAATCGGTTGCTTGACTTTAGCAGAGCAGCATATTTTTGAGCATCTCGGTTTTGTTGCTCAGCAGCGCGTCGAATCTCGTATTCCAATTCATCGTCGGATACGGAAATGCCTTCCTTCTCGGCAATAGTCTCGAAAATCCATGACTGTTTTGTTTGTTGAATGACATCCCGACGTAGTTCATCGGGCAGGGCATCCATGTTAATTCCGGCATCGTCAGGACTTCTGTGCTCATTTGCCAGTTGCTGTTTGACGTTCTGAAGCGTCTGTTGTACATATTGATTAACTAACGGATCTGGGATGGTAATCTCGGTTTTTTCGATGAGTTGCTCCAGCAATTCTGCTTTCTGTTTATCAACATGTAGACTCGTCTCTTCCTCAACAAGATTGTTCCATATCAACCCATAAAGCTGAGAGTAGTTCTCGTACCCGAGATCCTTGGCAAATTCGTCATCTAAGGATGGAAGATGTTTTTGCGTGATAGCGTGCAGCGTTATTTCGTACTGAGCGGATTTACCTGCAAGTTCAGCGACATTGTGTTCTTGTGGAAATTCAATATCCACGTTATTTGTATCGCCAATCTCCATGCCCAGTAACGCCTGCTCAAGTTTTTCGTGTATAGCCCCAGCACCGAGTTCTATATCAACATCTTGCCGCGATTCGGCATCAACTCGATTTCCGTCGAGTAAGCATTCCCAATCTATTCGAACACAGTCTTTCTCTTGGACCGGACGTTCAACGTCAAGCGGTTCATAAGTTGCAGATTGCGCTTGTAGTCGTGTAATATAGATATCAACATCTTCACGGGGCACGTTAACAGGGTTTTTATCGGTTACGAGTTCATCGTAATTCGGGAGGCTAATACTGGGTCGAATATCTACAGTGGCTGAGAACGTGAAAGGCTCGTTTTCCGTGATTTGCAATTCATTCAGGGGCGGTGTGAAAGTGGGTTGTGTAAGTGGGTTGAGCCGCTCGTTATAGATTGCATCTTCGTAGGCAGGAGCGACAATATACCGAACAGCTTCGCTGTTGACATATTCAGGGAATCGTGATTTGAGGATTGTTACTGGGACACGACCTTTTCGGAAGCCGGGAATAGAGACTTGGGTGCGTAACGATTCACAAGTTTCCGCCAGTGCTGCATTGACATCTTCAGAAGGAATCTCTATGTCCAAACGGACTCTTGTAGTGTCTAACCTTTCAATTTGAACTTTCAAGTTTTCTATCCTCACGCCAAGCGTTCAAAGCCCGAATATTTTAAATCAGACTTATGTATCGTTTTTCCAGGATGTCAAGAAAAATGGCTATCGGCCTTCAGCTGTCGGTGGATCTTTCTGGCAGTTGCTGACGTTTGTCTATTCCACAATGCCCTCTGGACTGACCACTATTTTGCAAGTTGTCCAACCCTACCACTATCGCCACCCTCAGATACGATGCAGGAAAAATAGATGAAAATGCAAGCATTTTAATTTTTTCTCCTGATGGGCGAGGAGGGACTTGAACCCTCACGAGGCGTAACCCCAATAGATCCTAAGTCTATCCTGTCTACCAATTCCAGCACCCGCCCAAACCCGCTTTATGACAGTCTTTCGATGCGCCGTGAAGGAATCGAACCTTCAACCACCTGATTAAGAGTCAGATGCTCTGCCAATTGAGCTAACGGCGCGTCTGTTTCTGCGTAAGCCTCTATAGGAAACCTGCCGTTAACCATCTACTCGTCTCAGATACAATATCTAAATGCACGAGTAGATGGTTAAAATGCGAAGCATTTCTCTATTACCATAGAAGCGTTTTGTTAAGTGCCACTCGCTAATTGTTAGGTGCGCTTTCAAAGCGGACACCCAGCATCCAAAAAATATCCGCGTCCGGAGGGATTCGAACCCCCAACTTATAGTTCCGAAGACTATTGCTCTATCCATTGAACTACGGACGCATATTAAAGGTGGATGATGGGATTTGAACCCACGCCCACTTGATCCACAGTCAAGTGCTCTACCCCTGAGCTACATCCACCATGCTTCGATTCTTCATCGAGCAGTCTGAAAGCACGCCCAGCAGGAATCGAACCTGCAACCTACGGATTAGAAGTCCGTTGCTCTATCCAATTGAGCTATGGGCGCTCGTGCAACAAATTGGTTCGTTTTTGGATCGGGGCGAGAGGATTCGAACCTCCGACCTTCTGCTCCCAAAGCAGACGCGCTAGCCGGGCTGCGCTACGCCCCGAAATTCCTTATAATACAAACTTGCCAACAACAAATATGCTGTTAGCAACTACGAAGGCAATATGTGCTTGCAAATCACACCCATATTTTTTCATAGGTGTTGTTTAAATTATACACTATCCTCTCGCACTTGTCAAATTAAATATGAAAAATTCTTGTCTTTTTTGACAACCCTCCTTGCCATAAGCATGTAGTATTTTTCCTTTGTCTATACGAAAATTAACCCTATTCTCAAAAACGAAATCGTTGTATTACACTGAATAACAACTCAAATTAAAATCTTTTTTCATGAAACTTGTATAAACCTATTTACGATAATTATGTCAAACACTCCGAATAAATACTTTTTATGACAACAAACAGGCAAAAAAGTTCAGGAGGAAACATGCGTTTAATTGAAGGGATATCCATTGGCATCGCCGCAATTCGCTCAAATAAGATGCGTTCATTGCTGACGATGCTCGGTATTATCATCGGTATTGCAGCCGTGCTGGCAATGATCGCTATCGGTGATGGTGCTAAGGAGATTGTGATACAAGACGCCCAGAAAATGGGCGGTGCAACCCGAATTACGCTATACCAAACCTCATACAAACGAGAAAATAACAGGTGGGTCCGCATCCGTAGCAATGAATACATGGAATATGAAGATGTATTGGCTATTGAAGCAGAGTGCCCATCCGTGAGTTCAGTCACGTCGAGACTTGCGGATTGGCGAGGTGTCCTGTTTCAAGGTCCCGGTGGCACTGAGACCCGTGCTGGCTATAACGGAGTAGACGCTAACTATACAACCGCAATGGATTGGGACATCAAAGACGGACGCTTCATTACAGACGAAGATGTCCAAAACGCAACAAAAATCTGTGTGCTCGGAGACGAGCTCGCAACCGAGTTATTTGGCAATGAATCCCCATTAGGTCAAGAGGTCAAAATCGCAAGAAGGATTAGTTACCGCGATCAATGGGGACGGAGAACGAGAAGGCGGTCCACCGAACGTCTCACGGTTGTCGGCACGCTCGTTCCGAGAGGGACAAGTTTCCAGTTTGGATGGAGTTATGACAACCTCGCCTTTATCCCTGTATCAACTGTACAAGAGCGTTTGACAGGTGACGATGAGGTTGGAAATATTATGGTTTTCGCGAATACTGTTGACGCTGTTCCGAAAGCGATCGAAGAGGTGAGAACCGTCATCAGAAGGCGGCATAATAACCAAGATGAATTCGTCAGAATTCGGGAGATGCGTGCAGGCATGGCACAGCTACAAAAAATCAGTAAGATGATTAAAATCGCCTTGGGGAGTATTGCTGGATTCTCACTTCTCGTTGGCGGTATCGGCATTATGAATATGATGTTGGTCGCTGTCACTGAGCGGACCCGAGAGATCGGACTCCGGAAGGCACTCGGTGCTAAATCCTTAGATATCCTAACTCAGTTTCTAATGGAAGCAATTATAATGTGTGGTATAGGCGGGTTACTCGGCATCGGACTGGGTATATTTGTAGGGGAAGGCATGGCAATGCTCGCTGTTAAAATTGCCAAAATTGTTCCCGAATGGCCCTCGGTTGTCTCCATGCAGTGGGTCATAATTTCGGTATCGTTCTCCGCAGCAATTGGCATATTCTTTGGCATGTATCCAGCAATCAAAGCCTCCACCCTCGCACCGGTCGAAGCACTGCGTAAAGATTAAATATAGAACTACCTAAACAACACTTATTTCTGTAGGCGCGCCTCCTAAGCGCGCCTTTCTTCTTTTAATCCAACCTCCGCTTATCTACTAATCCCAAAATCCATAGCCAATAAACAATAAACCTATTTCGCTTAACTGCGTCTAATAAGGTAGTTGATTTGATAAAATGAAGCACCCCGATTTGGAAATTGTCTTGTAAAAAAATTGCTACGAAAAAAATCGAACTTTATTCCCCTTTTCTTTGTCTAACGTAATAAGGATAGGAATACTTTATAATTTGGAGGCATGAAATGCGTATAATTGAAGGGGTAACTGTTGGTGTTTCCGCAATTCGTAGCAATAAACTGCGCTCTTTGTTGACGATGCTCGGCATTATTATTGGGGTTGCCTCGGTGCTTGCAATGATAGCCATCGGCGATGGCGCGAAGATGATTGTCCTGCAAGACGCGCAGAAACTCGGTGGCGTGAACCAATTCACGATGTACCGAAGTAGCCATAAGCGGGTAAACAATCGTTGGGTGCCGAATCGGAGCAACGAGTATTTCGAGTATGAAGATGTGTTGGCGATTGAAGCGGAGTGTCCATCTGTGAAGTTAGTCGTGCCGCGAATTCCAGAATGGCGCGGTGTGCTTGTTCAAGCCGCGGGTGGAGCAGAACACCGGACAGGCTATAACGGCGTAAATGCGTCGTTTTCGGAAGCAATGGATTGGAACATCCAGCAGGGACGCTTTATTACAAACGAAGATATTGATAATGAGGCGAAAGTTTGTGTGCTTGGTTCTGAAGTGACCGCCGCCCTATTCGGGAATGCGTCCCCTGTAGGAAAAGAGATTAAAATCGGCAAAGGTCCCGGTGGTCGTTTCGATCGGTATGGTAGGAAGGACCAGAAGCGGATAACCGAACGTTTCATTGTTATCGGTACAATGGAAACTCGAGGACGTAGCCTGAGATTTGGCTGGAACTTGGATGATATGATGTTCATTCCACTGACCACAGCACAAGAGCGTTTCACGGGTAACGATAGGATTGTGATGCTCTCCGTTCACGCGAATACCGTTGAAGAGGTCCCGCAAGCAATTGAAGAGGTGAAAGTGGTCCTCCGAAAGACGCATAACGGTCAAGACGATTTCTTCTCAATTTGGGATATGCGGGAAGGCATGGCGCAG
>JAPOOP010000479.1 GCA_026713385.1 Candidatus Poribacteria bacterium
GAGACTTATGAAGGGTTCCAACTTTTGCGTGGGACCGTTTTGACGTTACAGAACGTTGCTGGAGAAAAACGGGAACTGAAGATTCTCGGCTCAGTCGTTGTCAAAAACGGCAGATATAAGTTACTGAGTTATGAAGATTAATGACTGATATAGCACGCCTATAGGGTGCTGAAAACATATGGGAGCAGAAGAATATGATGACGATGACCGATGTTCAGCGGCAAAACCGAGAAGCCGCCCAAAAACGGAAACGGAAAGCGATCCGGATCGCAAGTAGTTTCGCAATCGGGCTGCATGTAGTTGGGATTATTGCCGGTGCTCTCTACTTTATTCAAAAAACCGTGTTGGAGATGCACAATGATAAAGTAGAGAGTGTCGTTCTGGAAGCCGAGAAACCACAAGCGAAACGCCGGACGCCGCCTCGTGCAACGCGACACCCCCAAAAACCGAAGTTCTCTAAGATCCGAGCCCCCAAAGGACAGGCTGTTACGACGAGTGCTAAAATTCCGGTGGGCAACGCACGATTCACACTACCGACGAGCGACGTTTCGACACGCCCGGTCATGGCACCGAGCACAACAGGGATCGGCAAAAATCTGTTCAGAGCCACGCGACAACAGGCAAATATTGTTACAACAATGCCGAAGTTTGAGGTGCCGAAGTTTGAGAGCACAAGCTTGGTCACAAGAATGGATATGGGAACAAATCTCGCACAAACGGAATTCAACGATCCGGGGAATCTGGAACTCGCCTCTGTCAACTTAGGGGATGCGAAACAGTCGTTTAACGAATTCTTAAAAGCGGTTCGGGACCGAATCAAACAGGTTCAACGGTTCCCACCCCGTGTTCGGAATTTAGACGACGGTGCCAGCACAACGGTCCGGTTTACACTATTCAAAGATGGCACGATTCGGAATCCGACAGTCACAGATACTTCCGGTTCAAAGGCACTGGATAGTGCCGCGATCGCCGCTGTCCAAAACGCTGTGCCCTACCCGTCTTTCCCCGAAGGACAAGACGGAAATAGTTTGCGGCTCGAACTCCCGATTATTTTCGAGTTAACGAATTAGCCAACATCATCTGACATAAGTAAGGGACGACTTTCGGGTCGTCCCTTTTTTGTTTGTCTGAATAACGGATTATCGCGAATTTAGCAGATGACGCGGATTTTGGCACCTATTGAGTTTCACTGGAGACCTCCGTTCGTCCTCCGAAACCTCTCTACTGCGGCGGATTACACCGACCACACGGTCCAAAATTCCGCTTCTTCCAACGAGATCGGAATCTTGCTCCTACGCAATGATCGGCATCCTTCACGATGATACTTTTTCCCAGTCTGCGTTACGTACACCTCATCTTCCAAACTCTTTCGCGATAATCACAAGGTCAAGTATGTTGACAATACCATCACCATTGATGTCGGGTTCGGTTTTGCCGAATCCATTGGCAACCGCGACTAAATCCAGAATATTGATGACCTCATCGCTGTTGACATCGTGTATGCCTGCAGATTTAAGGGAAGTGCCTCCGCCTGTATTACTACCATCGTCATCTCGGATTGTGCTAAATACCGCCCAAACCGGACGGTGGTCACTCACAGCAAGATTCGCAGCTTTATCGTCATTTCCGAAATCCGTTTCGTCAAACCTGTCAATTCCCGATCTATCAAGGTACTCTTTGACATTATTTTTTTGGAAAAAGATGTTGTCGTAAAGACTGGAGTCTCTAATGTGCGATTTCTGCGGGAGCTCGAACAAGCGAATCATCGAAGGAATTGCCATGATCGGACCGTAGGATTCCGCGTCATTCGGATTTCGATTAAAGTCGCCCACCAGCAGAACATCATCCTCAGCCCCATTCGATTCCTGGACATACCGATAAACGTCTGCCAACGCTCTCACTTCAGCTTTCCTTGGTCCGACCGTATCCCCCCAAATGACATGGACAACAATCACTGAAAAATCAAACGCACCGGCACGGAATGTTGCCCAGTACGGATCGCGAATGAAGTCATCTTTACCATCAGCGGCATCAGGATACAATTCACCTTGCCTGACAACACTGACCCGCTCTGGCTCGTAGAGGAAAGCATATCGCTCTTTCACACCGCGTCCGACCGCAGGACTCAACTGATACTGATACGTCTTCCCCATCTGCGAGAGGATTTTCTGGGTGCGTTTTAAAACGACTTCATCACGCAACTCCACAATCGCAATGAAATTGTAATCCGCAAGGGTACGTGCGATCGCTTCCAATTCGGCATCCGTTCGGCTCTTGTTACTCATAATTCGGATGTTCCAAGCCGCTAACTTCAACTCAGCGTGTTTGGCATCGCTTGCAATGGTATCCTGACTGGCTCCCGGATCAGTATCAATTTCAGTTGATTGCGGATCTTCGTTCACGTGCTTGTGATATTCACCCGTTTCACGATTATAATGCCCACCATTTGCGTCTGTCCGCCCAGGATGCGCGTTTCCTAAATCATAGGATAAAACGGACAAAATCCAAAAAAAGATCGCTAATATTCTGAAATTAATCCTTTTATACATCAAAAAAGTTGCCTTTTATAGACATAGCACTCCGCTGGAGTGCGGTCGCTTAAATCCACTCTTCCTATAGACATACCACCCCTCTGGGGTGAAGAAAATGCGTGAAAGTCTCCTTGAATCCTTCAAAACTTGTTAGTAGAAACTTGGGTTATTATAACCCAAATTGCCACTTTCCATTTACTATAGTGAAGAAACACCCAAGCAAAACCCCCTACGGGGTGCAACTCCTTGAACACCGGATTTTCTATTCTCACTGCGAAGCAATCACACCGCTACGGGGTGTAAAGAGATGTTTTCTTTGAAAAATTCGTGTTGAAACGTCCATGACTTATTAGGTAACGTGAGCTTAAAAAAAGTAGTAGAAGTCAATACAGACACAAATTGAGCAAAAAAGGGGCAATTTTAGCAATATAACCCCCTAAATCCCCCTTATCAGGGGGACTTTAAGCGAAAACGCGTCCGTCCTGAGTATTTATCAAACTCACGTTAGGTAGCAAATTGGGTTATAATTGTCTGAATTAGGATTTTCAGGATTATAGACTTTCTGCGATTTCCAACTCTCGTTTATAGGATAACGGAACTACTTTCTTACGCTTCCCCTAACTCAGAACGCCAGTTTATTTGCTTTTGCCTTTTCCTCATCTACGAATCCCAATAGAATCAGCCCCACAATAAAGAAAATCATCAATGAAATAATCGCAAGACGTGCACTGCCGGTAATCTGTTCGATAACACCAAACGTTACGGGTCCCCAAATTGACGAAAACTTGCTAAAGACAGAATAGAACCCGTAAAACTCCGCACTTGCCTGCTCTGGAATCATTGCACCGTAGAAGGAACGGCTCAACGCTTGTGTCCCACCGAGCACAAGCCCCACAACCATTCCGAGAACAAAGAATTCTGTTGCGGAATGAATGAAATACCCATAGGTAACAACCCCACTCCACAAGACTAAGGCAAACATTACAGAGCGTTTCGCACCGATACGACTTGCGAGCCGACTGAAGATCAACGCGCCCGCTATCGCAACGACTTGTACCAACAAGAGCGTTACCATGAGTGCCGTTGTCGAAAGTGCCAACTCTTCAGTGCCATAAATTGTCGCCATGCTGGTAACGGTGTGGATCCCGTCGTTGTATATCATATAGGCGACGAAGAAGAGGGTCAGGTGTTTAAAGCGTCCGACCCGTTTTGCTGTTGAAAGCGTTCGACTGATGCCAAGGATGAGATAAGCGATAGGTTTTGGTTTGTTGCGGTGTGCCTCTGGCAGTTGATACGACGTTTTTTCCTCTTTTAGGTATTTCATTGTCAACAGGGTCCAACCTGCCCACCAAATTCCTGTCATCGCCATTCCGATCCGTGCTGCCATCGCTTGGCCTTCCGGTGTCTTTTGCGTAGCGACGAGGGCGAGGGCAATGGTAAATTGCAGCGAACCGCCGACATACCCGAAAGCATAGCCTCGGGCAGAGACGGAATCCAGTTTGTCTTCGGAGGCGATCTGTGGTAAGAACGCATCGTAGAAAACATTACCGCCGACAAAGCAAATTTGAGAACCGAGAAATAGCATAATCGTCAATCCGACATCGCCAGACTTGCAAAAATAGAGCAGCGTTGCGAAGATACTGCCCATATACGCGAAGCCCATAAGAAGCCGTTTTTTTGCGGCAGAGAAATCGGCAATCGCCCCAAGCACGGGGGCAAAGAGGAATACACAGAACGCCGCGGTTCCCAACATATAGCCCCACAAGGCTGTCGCACTCACATTCATACCGAGAATGTTCACACCTGCTTCGCCGACAATGGCTTTCGCGAAATAATTCGGCAATATGGCGGCGACCACGGTAGTGATATAGGCTGAATTCGCCCAGTCGTACATACACCAACCAAAGATTGTTTTCTTATCATTTTTCATAGGGGAATGATAACATATCTGAGGGAAAAGTCAAGGGAGCGTCGCGATTCGGAGATCGCTCTTACAGGTAGTTATCAGTGGTTAGTTGGGGATTAGGTTAGGCGGTTAGGAAAAACGGCGAGGTTCCAAACCTCGCCTACCTGTTTTAAGAGGTAGGAGTTGGGATGCAGAGATCCCTCCTACAAGGGCGGTCCCATGTCAGTTGGTGGAGATTGGCACGGTTAATTACGGAAGACCGATGCGGTTGGGAAACTGCACCTACCATTTTGGAGGGGCGGCAGTGGGTGCGTGAGGGTTCCACGCGCCCACTGTTCTACCTTGTTGAGGTTAGGCAAGGTCGAAGCGATCGAGACTCATGACCTTGTTCCATGCAGCCACGAAATCACGGACAAACGCTTGTTGAGCGTCATCACACGCGTAGACTTCCGCAATGGCTCGGAGTTGGGAGTTTGAGCCGAATACGAGATCGACACGGGTACCGGTCCACTTGAGGTCACCTGTCGAGCGATCGCGTCCCTCGAACACATCCTCAGATGTAGAGGAGACCGTCCATTCGGTGTCCATGTCAAGCAGGTTCACGAAGAAATCAGGCGTCAACGTCTCGGTGCGCTTGGTGAAGACACCGAGTTCGGACTGACCGGTGTTTGCATTCAGGACACGCAAGCCGCCGACGAGAACCGTCATTTCAGGCGCGGTTAGCGTCAGCATTTGTGCTCGATCCACCAGCAACTGTTCGGCGGCACCTTCGTGCCCGTTTGCAAGATGGTTGCGAAATCCGTCGGCAGTCGGTTCAAGCACCGCGAATGATTCCACATCGGTTTGCTCCTGCAGCGCGTCCGTGCGTCCTGGAGTGAAGGGAACCTGTACGGAGATACCGGCGTTCTTTGCCGCTGCTTCGACGGCGGCACACCCAGCCAATACGATCAGGTCAGCGAGTGAGACTCTCTTCCCGCCGGACTGCGATCCGTTAAATTCCGCTTGAATCTCCTCCAGCGTTTGAAGGACCTTCCCCAATTCGGACGGATTGTTGACTTCCCAATCCTTCTGTGGCGCGAGACGAATACGTGCTCCGTTGGCTCCACCGCGCTTGTCGGTTCCGCGGAATGTTGCCGCAGATGCCCAAGCAGTCGAGACCAGTTGGGAAATGGAGAGTCCTGATTCGAGGATCTTGCCCTTGAGGTCAGCGATGTCTTGCGCGTCAATCAATTCATGATCAACGTCAGGGACGGGATCTTGCCACAACTGCGGTTCTTCAGGAACCCAGGGACCGAGACAGCGTGTGCGGGGTCCCATGTCGCGGTGGGTCAGCTTGTACCACGCCCTGGCAAAGGCATCTGAGAACTCCGCTGGGTTCTCGTAGAAGCGTTTGGAAATCTCTGCGTAGATTGGATCCTCTTTCAGAGATAGGTCGGTTGTGAGCATCATCGGCGCGTGCTTCTTTGAGGGATCGTGAGCGTCCGGCACCGTGCCGTGTGCGGACTCATCTTTGGGGGTCCACTGCCATGCACCACCAGGACCTTTTATCAGTTCCCAGTCGTAGTTGAACAGGTTCTCAAAGAAACCATTGTCCCACTTAGTCGGTGCGGCGGTCCAGGCACCCTCCAACCCACTGGTGATTGTGTGGAC
>JAPOOP010000659.1 GCA_026713385.1 Candidatus Poribacteria bacterium
AATGCACCCACATCGCCAAAACCTTCTACGCACAATTCATCAATAAAACACACATAGTATCTTCACCCCGAACAGCAGAAATGGTGAAACTCTTAGAAAACACGTTTCGGAGTGTCAATATCGGCCTAATTAATGAGGTCGCGCTCATCTGTGACCGGATGGACCTGGACGTGTGGGAAATCATTGACGCGGCTGCTACAAAACCGTTCGGATTTATGCCATTCTATCCAGGTCCTGGACTCGGTGGACACTGTATTCCAATTGATCCACATTATCTCTCTTGGAAGGCACAGATGTATCAGTACCATGCTCGATTTATTGAACTCGCGACCGAAATTAACAGTGAAATGCCGAAATACGTGTTAGACAAAATCATCCACGCCCTTAACCTGCAACGTAAACCACTGAATGGAGCGAAATTATTAATCTTAGGGGTCGCTTATAAAAAGGACATCGGAGACATTCGCGAATCGCCTGCACTCGAAGTAATTCGTTTAATTCTTGACAAAAAAGCAGAATTCCTATATCATGACCCCTATATAATGAACCTGTCTCTTGATGACAGAGAAACCTATCACTCAGAACCTCTAACAGTAGATCTGGTAAAAAATGTTGACTGTGTTGTCATCCTAACTGACCACGGTGCTATAGACTACGACTGGCTCGTCGAGCACGCCCAACTGGTTGTTGACACACGCAACGCAACGCGCAGTGTAAAGAAAGGACAAGAAAAAATAATCAAAATTTAACTTTTTATTCATGACCACTTGGACTGTGCTCCATTCCATTACGCGCAGGTTCTTGATGTAATACAAAGCGCGTAGTCCGTAACGAAGTGGAGGACGGTTCTACGGTAAGGCGCGTTAAATACCTAACTCACCTCACCGAATCGCAAGGTAAAATTAAGAATCGGAGCATAAGAATGTCAAACCCAAATTTAAGATTTCATATACAGCGGGACCAACTTACGTGGTTTCTCGACCTACTCTTAGATGAAAGAGAAGTCTTTCAATTGAGTGCCTCTACTGGCATCGTACTCGATGTGGACCGGCTGTACGCCTTATCAAGGCGAGAATTACTCGTAAATTTAGCCGATGTATTTTTGGATGTCGTTGGCACAACAAAACCTAAACTAAAAAATCCGGAAACTTCGCCGGAAGCACACAATCACGATGATCGTGACCATGTGACTTCCGAAGTCAACACGTTAGTCAGCCAATTTCTTACTGAAAAGGCACATGCTGCGATCTCCCGAGTCGGGTACATGGAAATTTCCGAAATCGAAACGTTTTTCAAAACGTCCGATGTTCTCATAGAAGGCGGCGATTTTGGCGAAGTCGTCTGGGCACTGCTCACCGACCAACGGACCGCAGTTGTTGAACATGGCTACAAACTCCTTAACACAACATACGAATCTATAGAAGTGACATATACAAATGGGGGCAGCAACTCCCATAGGACCAACCCATTGGAAAGTCTTAACTCTCAATACGCTTACGACGCAGAAAGCGATCCGCAACAGTCAGACGCACCCGTCCAAGAAATTGAGCACCTTGAACAACAACTGGCAGACTCTAAATCAGACTATACCTCACTTGAGCAAAAACACACCCGATTAGATCAACAACGCGCTTTTCTATTAGAGGAAAACAAGGGATTAAAAACGAAAGCGGAGGAAAATCATGGAAACGAAAAACGATTACAGACTCTTGAACAGGAAAATCACATACTTCGTGAACAGATAGCACAACACATTGAAAACACCACCGAACTGCAACAACTTGCCGCCGAACATGAACACCTCCTCGCTGAAAAAGAACGGATAGCAGAACAACTGAGAGAATTTGAGCAAATTAAGGCAGCCAAGGAAACCTTCACTACCGATCTCAAGTTGGTTGAGGAGGCAGTCTACAAAGGGCATCAAGGACTCGAAGACTTTCAAACGACTCTTGACAGCCACTTCGATATTCTGGAAAATTGCCATCAGGCTGCACGAGGCGCGTTGAATCAGATTCGTCAAACTCTCGCTTATCTCGATACGCAGGAAATCGCCGCAGGTCAGGGTCCCTATAACTTAACAACGGAGCAACCCCGTGTCGGTGTATTCGTTGATGTTCAAAATATGTTTTACGCCGCCAAAGACCGTTTCGGACGCAGAGTCGACTATATCAAACTCCTCGATTTGATAGTTGGACCACGGTATCTCATGGTAGCCTATGCCTATGTCGTCCAGATACCTGAAATCAATCAATCGAGTTTCCTGTCCCTCCTTGAACACAACGGTTATACCATTAAAAGTAAAGACTTGCGTTTACGCGGCGATGGGTCTGCAAAGGGTGACTGGGATGTAGGCATTGCAGTGGATGTCGTTTCTATGCTCGGCTCACTGGATGTCGTTATTCTGGCAAGCGGCGATGGCGACTTTTGCCCGCTTGCTGAACTCATCAAACAGCAAGATAAACGTGTGGAGGTTGTCGCTTTTGAACATAATACCTCCATGGATCTACAACAAAT
>JAPOOP010000654.1 GCA_026713385.1 Candidatus Poribacteria bacterium
ATTATCTGATTCTTTAATCTTCATTCAACTCTACCGCTGAAGACATCACATAAAACAAGGACACGGCAAATGCCAAAGGTTCAACTCACTGGAAACCAGAGCGATTTCCTGAAAATCGTTGTCGCCGCGGTAGGACGCGGTGACCTCGAAACTGTCCGACAATTGGTCGATGACAATCCGGCATGGATTCACACTGTCGGTTCGCACGGTCGGACGATGCTGTGGGAAGCGGCATACCGTGGGAAGTTAGAGATGGTCCAATTCCTGCTCGAACGCGGTGCCGATATAAACTTGCCGGGTTGCTACCATATTGAGCACCGCCTTGAAATAACACCGTATTGCGCTGCACGGCTTAAGGAACGCGACGGTGTCGCGGATTACCTACTCCAGCACAGCGCGACAATCGACATCCATACCGCTGCCTACCTCGGAGATTACGAGACTGTCCATTTGCATCTCAATAAGGACACCAATCTCGTCAACAGTGGATACCTGCAGGCAGTGATGCTACCTGTAGGGAAACCACATACCTTTGAACACCGCGAAGCAGAATGGGCAACCCCGCTCTGCTACGCTGTTATGGGTGGAAACCCCGCGATTGTCGAACTACTTATTGAGCGAGGGGCGACAATCACGCCACACAGCGAGCACTTGCTGGATTACGCCGTCTCTGAGGATCGGGTGGAGATTACCAAGTTGCTGCTCGAAAACGGGGCGGATCCGAGTAGAGCACCACGCATTTTGGACGACAACTCTGAAATGAGTGTGCTACTCAAGGCATACGGTGTCCCGCCTAAGGACATAAACGCACAGAACCACATGGGGTGGCCCCCGCTTGTTTACGCCTGCCGCGGCGACAACGGCGAACATCCAGACGAAATTCAGCGACTCTTAGAACTCGGTGCTGATATTAATATTCAGAATTATAAAGGGAAAACGGGGTTACATTGTGCAGCGAAGGCGGGATTTCTCAAAGTCGTCAATCTGCTCATCGAGAAAGGGGCGACCCTTGATGCTATTGACAAAGACGGCGAAACCCCACTTTTTGAGGCGATCCGCTCGACGATAAAGAACGGTGAAAAACAGCGAGCGGCGTTAGAAGCACTACTCACCAAAGGTGCTGATCCAAACGTCAAGAATCGGAAAGGGCAGACACCGCTACAAGTCGCGAAGCACATGCGAAGGGTGGACGCAGGAAGAATTGTCGAGTTGCTGCAATCACATTATGCCGTTTAGTTCGCGGGTAAATATAGTGTTAGTACCTGAAATCTCTTAGCCTTATGTGCGGTTACGAGGTTCCAGTATAAAAGGAGAATTGTAATGACTGACGAAGAGATTATCAGACATTCAAGGCTACTTCATCAGGAAGCCAGCGAATTGCTTGACAAAGAGGGTTTGCTCCCGATGCTTAGGACTTTCGGAACCACCAGAGTTATCGGAAGTTACGCCCTGGATACACTGACATGGCCCGATATTGACATCAGTATGAATCTACCAAACGAACAAAATGTTGAACTGTTTTTTGAGATCGCTAAGAGAATCGCAACAAAGTTTCAGATAACGAAGATGTCATATTCAAACCATTTCATACGCGGCTTCCCTGGATTCGACCACGGGCTTTATTGGGGCACCCAACTCCGCTACAGGGGACGGGAATGGAAGATAGATCTCTGGGGGTATGACGACACAGATTATCAAAAACATATCGCCGATGCCGATGCGCTGCACCACCAACTACAACAGGCAGATCGCCTCGCGATTCTACGTATCAAACACGTTATCTGTCAACACCCCGATTATCGGGGGAACGTTTACAATAGTATGGCAATTTATCGTGCTGTCCTCGAAGATAAAGTTGAATCTGTGGATGCGTTTAACGCATGGCTCGAAAAAAAACCGCAAACCGAAACCAGATAAAAAATAATGAAAACACCTTACACACGCGAAAAACTCACCCAAGACTTTGCCAATCTCGGTATTGTGCAAGGGGATACACTTTTTATTCATTCATCATTTAAGAGTCTCGGATCCGTGGAGGGTGGGGCTGGTACGGTCATCTCAGCGTTAGAAACAACAATTGGGGAGGAAGGACTGATTCTGATGCCGACCTTCAGCCTTTTACCGAGTCGTGAAGAGCGCGTCGCCGCGTGGGACGTTGGTAAAACGCCGTCCACGGTGGGCTGGCTGACGGAGTTTTTTCGGCAGATGCCCGGCACCCATCGCTCCAATCACTATTCGCACCCGATTGCTGCCCGTGGAAAAGAGGCAAAGGCGTTCGTGTCCGCCCATCTCCAACGCGAAGGTTACGAATCA
>JAPOOP010000662.1 GCA_026713385.1 Candidatus Poribacteria bacterium
ATAGATACGAGTTGGCTTTCAACCGAGAGATCCAATAGATGCCGTTTTGCGTGAGTTTCTCAAGTTCATCAAGCGAAAAGTAAGCGAGGTCTGCGAGGCGTAAACTTCCCTGGGGCAGGGGCGGTGCTGCTTTTGCGGCGGTACTATCAGCCGTCATACCGTCGGTGAGGTGAAACTGCTGAAAGCCCCCGGTAAGCACATCAAAGCAGAGATGCAGTTTCAAAGCGGCTTTATGCCGATGATTCTTCTTCGGGGGTCCTTTCCACGTCTCATGGAGTTCATCGGGCAGCGATATCCACGTCGAATCCTGAACGTAAACACCCCTAAACGCCTCAAGTAAAGGCAGTGCCTCGGGTGGACTCGCAACTTCAAGCATCTGTGGAATGGCTGCCTCAAGGGTGAGTTTCAACATTTCAGCCGTCTCAGGGGTCAGCCGTTGCGCCAGAGCTTGTCTGCTGACTTGTAGACCGAGCGTCGCAGCCGTTTCGGTAAGGTGCTGATAACTCGCATCGGGGTGTTCCAACCACCCGAAGACCAGCGTTTGGGCTAACGCACTCCCCGTGAGTTTGCGTTTTCTTTTCACGCACCCGGTTTGCGGAGCGATTTCATCGGGAACGGTTTGAAGAATCATTTGCATTTTCTCGGGAACCTGTTGTAAAATGGACATTGGAAATACCTCTGTTTTTGTAGAATTAACCACTAATACTTTTTCTACATGATACAAGAGGTATTTCTATTTTTCAGTATGTTTTTACACCAAAAACATACTTATTCCTACTAAATTGACACCTATGGTGCGGTTAGGAAACCGCACCTACCGGGGTCCGGATGAACGCCGCGGTTAATGCAATATAAACTTTTAGAAATGGTATTAGACACCTTATAAAGACCCTGTTTTAAGGAAAGTAGCAACTTGGGTTAAATAATAAAATGGGTTAACACATTGTTTAACAATTTTTTACACTCCAGATTGAATAACTAATATTGTTTGGGGAATTCTACCTTTTATCAAATCAAGGAAAAATTAAAAAATGAAACTTGGATATAGCACATGGGGGATGCCTACCGTCCCCATAGATACCGCTCTCTCCCATCTCGCCAACCTCGGATACGATGGCGTTGAACTCACCATTATTCCTCGCTTTACGACCGAACTCAGCACGCTTGACGCTGCAGAACGGAAACGGATCGCCTCGCTGTTCCAGCAGCATAACTTGGCACTGCCAGCGATCGCGGCGCATTCCAGTCTATTGGAAACGGATCCGGAAGCCCACGCGAAAAACATGTGGCGATTGAAAGGTGGCGTTGACTTAGCAGTTGAGCTCGCACAAGGGGACGAACTGGCTGCTGTCAACACGACTCCAGGTGGAAAGCCGGAAGAGTGGGAGTCTAAGAAAGATTTCCTCGCAGAACGGGTCGGAGAACTCGCCGATTACGGGGCATCGCGCGGTGTCACCATCGCTATGGAACCCCATGTCGGTGCGATTATTGATACACCTGCGAAGGTGCTTGAACTCCTTGAAATTGTTAATTCACCGTATCTCAAAGTTAACTATGACATCAGCCATTTCGATATTGTCGGTATGACAACGGAAGAGACGGTGTCAGCGTTAGCACCGGTATCAGCACATACACACGTCAAAGACCAACGCGGGACTGCGCCTGACCACGAATTCCTCATCCCGGGCGAAGGTCCTTTTGATTACGTTGACTACCTCAAGCGGATGCAAGCATACGGTTATGATGGATTCATTACCGCTGAGGTGAGCTTCATGGTGCAAGCGAGAGAAGATTACGACCCGCTCGCCGCCGCGACACTCTCTTACGAAACATTGGCGAATGCTTTTATAGAAGCCGGAATCGAACGAGGATAACAATGGCGACTCCGAACATCCTTTTGCTCATGACAGATCAGCAGCGTTGGGACGCGATGAGTTGCAGTGGGGATTGGGTACAGACTCCAAATTTGGATCGGATTGCCAGTGAAGGTATCCGATTCACAAACTGCGTTACCACATCGCCCGTCTGTATCCCGACGCGACTCAGTCTGGCGACAGGTTTGTATCCGCACAACACCCACGTCTGGAACAACATGAACCACCAGATGCC
>JAPOOP010000663.1 GCA_026713385.1 Candidatus Poribacteria bacterium
TACCTGTGCCTTCTTATATAAAATAAGGGAACCGAGAAAATGACAAAAATTGGAATCGTCGGTATTGGATTTATGGGAATGATTCATTACTACGCCATTCAGCGCATTACCGGTGCGGAAGTCGTTGCTATCTGCACACGAGATCCAAAAAAACTCGCTGGTGATTGGACCGACATTCAAGGAAATTTCGGACCCCGAGGTGGCATGGAAGATCTCTCAAACGTCCGAAAATATAGCGAGATTGACGAACTCCTCGCCGATGAAGAGGTTGAACTGGTCGATATTTGCCTGCCAACGCATCTGCACAAACCTGTGAGTATGGCATCCCTTGAAGCGAGAAAACATACCCTCGTCGAAAAACCGATTTCTATCTCTATTGACGATGCTAATGAACTCGTTGAACTCGCAGACAAGATAGGCGTAGAGCGGAAGTCTGCCAATGAAAGCCCGTGTTTCCTGATGGTCGCACATGTGCTACCTTTTTTTGCTGAATACGCCTATGCAAAACGGGTGGTGGAAGAGGGGAAATACGGGAAACTCCTCGGTGCTCATTTCAAGCGAATTATCTCTAAACCGAGTTGGTCACGAGATGTCGCCGATATCGAAAAGAGCGGCGGTCCCGGTATTGATCTGCACATCCACGACACCCATTTCATTCAACTGCTCTGCGGTGTTCCCGATGCGGTCTTCTCGCAAGGTAAAATCGCCAGTGGCAATTATGTCGATTATCTAACAACACAATACATCTACAACGATAAGGAACTTTCCGTGAGTTGTTCGTCGGGAGCGGTCTCACAACGCGGACGTGCTTTCTCGCACGGGTTTGAAATCTACCTCGAAAAAGCGACACTACTTTATGACTTTTCAACATTAGCAGGCGAAGCATCTACAGCAGTACCACTGACACTTCTGAACGACGAAGGTGAAGTTGAACAGGTGGATTTAGGGGAGGTTGATCCGATTGATGCCTTTACCGGTGAACTTCAATACGCCGTTGACGCGATCGACTGGGAAGAGGAACCGATGGCACTGTCGGGTGTCGGTGCGAGGGATGCACTACTGCTCTGCTATAAGGAAGCAGAATCGGTCAAAACCGGTGAGATTGTCCGGATTTCTTAGCCGCATAACACTTGTCGATCTCTGTAAAAAATGACTTCCTTCTATTCCGTTAGCAACATTGGTGAACTTTATGTCCCTGCTGAGTGCCGGGATGCGGTTTTTGCGCGGGCACGCGCTAAATTGTTCGCGCATCAAGAATTGGGACACCTCAATCGGATCTTCACACACATCCGTCACGGCGGTGTTGCTATTGTAGAGGGAAAATGGGAACAGGTTACGGCACTGATGGATTATATCCAACGCCACAAACAGGATTTGATCCAACAATCGCAGCGGGATACCAAAACACGAGATCGGAGAGATTCGCGAGGGAAATCTGCAAGCGATGCTTTGAGACAAGCCGTCGCGCGCCTGATGTGTTGGGCAGATGCAGACGGGATTTTACAGGCTGAATCCGCGCCCGTTTTGCCTTACCTGCTGGAACTCACTGGCGAACCCGCGGAAGCAAACCAAGGGAAACCCTTCCTCCTATCTCTCACAAAGATCCAACAAATTCAACACGCGTTGGCGGATACCTACCCCATCCGCGCCCTCAACGCCTCCCTCGTCGCTTCCGAAAATGTTCTTGCTCCGCGCTCGCAGGAGACAATTGAATGCTTTCAGGAGGCACTCCAGCATGTTCGTCAATCTGGGCCCCCTATCGTTGCTGACCTTGGATGTGGAAGTGGGTGTTTAACTTTGTTGGCACGGCAGGAATTAGGTGAACGGGCTGAATTGTACGCATCCGATCTGCTCCCTGAAGCGGTCGCGACAACGAAGTTAAACCTACAACGTCTTTTCCCAGATTCAGACACCGTCCACGTCATGCCCGCTGGTGACTTGTTTGATCCATTTTCGTCACACCAATTTGACGTGATTATTTTCAACGCGCCGTGGGTCGTTGCTCGCGTGCGTAACCGTGCGGAACTTGCTATCCACGACGAAAAGCAGGAAACAGTGAAGCGTTTCTTTTCACAGGTATCAAACTTCCTGAAACCTGATGGCACTGTTTTGTTGGGATATGCAGATGCCTCAGGACCGAAGGCGATTGCGAATTTGGAAACGATGATCGCTGAAACTGGATTCAAAGAAGAGGCGGTTTTTAAAAGGCGGGTTGCGACACATCGGTCGAAACGGAAATGGGAGCAGATACGGGTCTATGCCTTAAATCGAACATAGACCCAGGATCCATTTGGGAGTGGTAATCAGAAGATGGAGTTATTAAACTAATCGCGAACGACGGACACCGGCGTTCCTTCCTGTAATTGGTGTTGTTCACCAACAATCACCAATGTTCCGTTCAAAAGTCTCGCGGTAATTTCTATTTCACCACCGTAAACAGCACCAACACTTACCTGTTCCCGACGTGCTGCGTTCCCTTCAACGGTAAAGACAGTACCACTCCCATTCTGAATGTGCAAGACTGAATGCAATGGAAGTAATTGAACATTTTTCCGCTCACCCGTTTTTATAGAAACCGTGATTGTGCCACCTGGTCTTAGACCACCATTGTGAGAGAGTGTCCCCACAGAATTAGGTACGTTGGCACGGACAAGCACCGTATTGTTTTCGCGGTTGACCTCCGGACTGATAAAATCAATCGTGCCGACAATATTCCGGATACCAGAATCCGTAGAAATCAGGACAAGTTCGCCGCTGTGGATGCGGCGTGCGTCCGCAACAGGCATGCTCCAAATGGCTTTAAGAACCTTAACACCGATGACCGTAAATACTGGTTTCCCTGTAGGTGACGAGGCGGATCCTGCATAATCTCCGACACTCAAGTGGCGCGTAGCAATAACGCCATCAATCGGGGATATAAGAGTTGCATCACTCACCTGTTTCTGGGCAATTTTGAGTTGTTCTTCGGCTTGACTCACTGCCGATCTGGCAATCTCAATTTCTTGTTCCCAAGATTTAGCTTCCACCAGATTCTGTGCCGCGTTAAGGTCGGCTTGTGCTTGGGTAACCTTTGATTCTGCCAAAGCGATCTCGCGTTCCCAGCTGCGGATTTCCACCAGTTTCCGAGCAACAGCTAATTCTGCCTTCGCCTTCTCCACGGAAGGATGTGTTGAGTTTCCCTCGAACTGTCTTGCTGTAACTTGGGCTTCCTCTAAACGGGTTCCTGCTAACCTCCAACGCTTTTCTACCGACTCAAAATTGCTATTACTGATGAGTTGTTTCTCGTGAAGTGTCTTGTTTCGATCATAGTCCGCTTTAGCGTCATCGCGCTCCACTCTTGCACGTTCCAATGTTTGTTCTGCATTTGTTTTCGATTTTTCAATTGTTTCCTTGGCGGCTTGGTATGCCACTTCTGCCTGCACGAGTTGGTTACGGACACGCATTTCAGCGAGGGATTGCGTTTCCACAAGGTTCGACTGTGCTGTCATTAACGTCTCCTGTGCAACTGCCAACTGAGATTCGAGACGTGCCTGAGCGTTTGCTTCCGTCAATGTGAGCCTGGATTGCGCGCTGCTGAATGCCGATTCTGCACGTATCACGGCAAGTGTAGTTTCTCTTGAGTTCGTCTCTGCAAGCACATCATCTTTCGCCACACTTTGCCCAACGGCCGCGTTCAGGGCAACAACCTTTCCCGGAACATTGGCAAATACCTTCACCTCAGCGTGCGGTTGTAAATGTCCGGTGTACTGCTTTGTCGAAACAATTGTTCCGCGTCTCGCTGTCGCAACTGGCACAGCCACCGGGGATGCTGCCTCTTGAGCATTCACACTCCCAACACTGAAAGTACATATAATAGCAAAAACGCTCAGTAGAAGCGGTTGTCTCGGGTTGTTTGTTCGCTTAAACATTGAGACTTTATTATAAATTGCAGTGTACGCTTTTAAAATATGTCTATTAACCATTTTTAAGTTTATCCTTAAAATCCTTTGTGAACTTTCTCATCTTTGGGTGAATCACAAACTGGCAGTACGGTTGGTTTGGATTCAATTGAAAATAATTTTGGTGGTAATCTTCAGCAGGATAAAAGACATCAATCGGCATGATCTCTGTCACAATCGGA
>JAPOOP010000389.1 GCA_026713385.1 Candidatus Poribacteria bacterium
ATAGAGGCTTACGGTTAACCATCTACTCGTCTCTGATACAATATCTAAATGCACGAGTAGATGGTTAAAATGTTTCGGGCAGGTTTTCGGTGAATCCGCGTCCGCTTCGGACACCTATAAGGTTTCTGTTCTCCATTTTTTTATTTTGTTCATAGTGCTTTACGAGAATAAATTTTAACACAACTTCGCTGTATTGTCAAGCGGGCTATTCTCAGAGGTATCTATCAACACATCTCAGTGAAGAAAACGAAGCAGTTGACGATTTGTCATAATCTTTTGAAAAAAAATCAAAAGTATTGTAAAATATTAGAGTTATACTTCATTAAACAGATGAAACATTCCGCCTACTACACAAGGACCTGTATTACTGTTCTAATGCTTGGTGAGGCACTTTATGACTTCTACTACACAGCAAGCTTCTGCTCGCAAGCCGCGCAGAAATAAATTATCTCGACGGCAATTTCTACGTTATGGCACACTCTCAGCTGCATCTGCAGCAGTCAGTCTCGGATTTTTAGGGTGTAGCCGAGCCTTGATTCAAAATGTACCGGGCTTCAGACCTGAACCGCCCTTTGAGTATGCGCCGAGTCCAAATCGTCTCCTTGACCTCCCCGAAGGATTCACCGCCCATGCCTTTTCGAGAACAGGTGAAATCATGGACGACGGACTTTGGGTGCCGGGTGGACACGATGGTATGGCGGCTTATCCAGGTCCTAACGGTAAGACTCTCCTCGTCCGCAATCACGAATTGACCGCCCCATCCAAAAACGTCGGACCTTTTGGATGGAATAATGAGAAACTGGAACGCGCCGCCATGGGTAATTTATACGACGCTGGATCCGGTGAATTACCTTGTATCGGTGGGACGACAACGCTCGTCTATGACACGCGAACACAAACGCTGGAGAAACACTTTCTCAGTTTAGTCGGGACGATCCGGAATTGTGCTGGCGGTTTAACCCCTTGGAACACATGGATAACTTGTGAAGAAACCATGCAGAAGGCAGAGGAAACGTACGAGGTGGACCATGGGTACAATTTTGAAGTGCCTGCCTCCGCTGACATAGGATTGGCGGATCCGATCCCGTTGAAGGCAATGGGACGTTTCAATCATGAGGCAGTCGCTGTTGATCCCAGAACTGGGATTGTCTATCAAACGGAAGACAGAGGCGATAGTTTAATCTATCGGTTTATCCCAGAAACGCAGGGTGAACTCGCGGCAGGCGGCAAACTTCAGGCACTGAAAATTCGAGATACGAAGAGCGCGGATACCCGAAACTGGCAAAGTCGGATGCAGAAGATTTTCCCATGGACCTACGACCCAATCCCAGTCGGAGAAACATTCGCCGTCGAATGGGTGGACATTGAGAACGTGGAATCGCCAGATGATGACCTCCGCATACAGGGTGCTGAAGGCAAAGACGCAGCGAAGTTCGCACGGGGAGAAGGGATTTGGTACGGCAGTAATCAAGAACACGGAGAATTCTATATTGCCTGCACGAATGGCGGTATTGCGTACAAAGGGCAGATATGGAAATACATGCCGAGTCCTCATGAAGGCACAAGCCGCGAGGCGCAAGAGCCCGGCACACTCCAACTTTTCGTCGAACCCAACGATAGGAATCTCATGGAAAACGCCGATAACCTGACTGTCACCCCCTGGGGCGATCTGATTATCTGCGAAGATGGTCCAGAAGAGGAGTTTCTGATCGGGATAACGCCTGAAGGACATATTTATAGGTTTGCTCGAAACGCTGGCAATATGTCTGAACTTGCGGGTGCGACCTTCTCGCCTGACGGCACAACACTTTTTGTGAACATCCAGAGCCCCGGAATTACGTTGGCAATTACCGGTCCTTGGCACGAGATTCGACAACGACCTTTGGCATAACGCTAACGTGCCCGTCTTTTGGCTGTTCCATTTGATTGAAGCCTTCCAGAATGAGTAAACCCAACACTTCAACTTGGATTGAGGTGTTGGGTTTCACTATAATATCTATACTGCAACTTATCGGAAGCGTCACTTCTATCTGCCTCGATAGTGATACCTTTTCTTCCTTTACCCTACCTATCCTATACATCCATCGGACCGTTGATATTTCTACGTGATGTAGTGCGTGGGTGCTAACCTTTTCGCTTGATTTTTTTCCGTAAGTGTGGTACCATTTTTATAATTACTCATATAAAGGCAGATCATTGGATGGGAAAAATAAAAACAGACCTTTATCTTGGAGATTGCTTAGAGATACTCGCCAATTTTGATGCAGATTCATTCGACCTGATTATAACCTCTCCGCCGTATGCTGACCGTCGATCCAAAACCTATGGTGGAATCCGTCCTGATGAATATGTCAACTGGTTTATGCCTCGCGCTGAAGAATTTTTGAGAGTCCTCAAGCCATCTGGTACATTCATTCTGAACATCAAAGAACAGGCTGTTGAGGGGGAACGGCATACTTATGTTATCGAGTTGATACTTGAGATGAAAAAGCAAGGGTGGTTGTGGACAGAAGAATTCGTCTGGCACAAGAAAAACTGCTATCCGGGCAAATGGCCGAACCGATTTAGGGACGCTTGGGAAAGATGCCTGCAGTTTAATAAAAGTAGAAAGTTTAATATGTACCAAGAGGAAGTTATGGTCCCGATGGGAGATTGGGCAGAAAAAAGGTTAAAAAATCTCAGCGAGACAGATCAAAACCGAGACACATCGAAAGTGGGGAGTGGGTTTGGTAAGAATGTTTCCAATTGGTTAGATAGAAAGATGGCATACCCAACGAATGTTTTACACTTAGCAACAGAGACGGGAAATCGGAAGCATAGTGCCGTTTTTCCCAAAGCACTACCCGAATGGTTTATCAAACTGTTTACGAAAGAAAATGATTGGGTGCTCGATCCCTTTGCGGGTGCCGGCACGACGTGTCAGATCGCTCAAACGTTATTTAGGAATTCTACTGGTATTGAAATTTTACCCCAGTATTATCAATTGGCACAAGAGAATACCAAGCCGACACAATATTTATTATTTGAAGAGACTCAAGATGAAACCCATTACACAACAAGAGATCACTGATTATGTTGAAACGAACATTCAAGATTTCCATCAGAGACGGTTGGATAACCTCCAAAAATTGAAGATG
>JAPOOP010000269.1 GCA_026713385.1 Candidatus Poribacteria bacterium
ACCTTGCGGAGGAACAACAGGCGTTAAGATTTTTTCGTACGTTTCCGAAATCCGCCTGCGCCTGCTTCGCAGTGAGAATGCAGGCTACAGGTTCTGTTTGCAACATTAGTTGCGACTCGAAAGCAGTTTCGGTAATTCGGACAGACTCTGAATCGTTTCATGCCATTTACCGGTTTGTGTGTTGTCTCGATCAATCAATATCGGACGAATCCCCGCCTTTCTTGCCCCAACGATATCCGCCTCGTAAGTATCCCCAACATGAACGGCTTCCTCCGCTGAGACCCCGACTGCTGCAAGTGTGTAGTTGAAGATATGCGGATCCGGTTTTGCCGACAGGACGCGTGCATCGTGCGAGGCAACAATTATGTCGAAATAGTGTGCAATACCGAGTCGCTCGGTGAGTGGGTCCAACGGTGTATCCCAATTTGAAACGATTGCCAATTTAAAACCGATGTCTCGTAAATACTGGAGGGTCGGGACAGTGTCATCGTAGAGCGTAGCGGCACTTGCAGCAAAGAACGAGTGTTCAGATTGTAACAGTTCCCACGTCACCTGTTCTACATGTTCTTGAACCCCAAGTTCCCTTATAAATTCGCAGTAACTTTCAATGATTTCCTGCATTGTTCCAAGAAGAGTATGTCCGGCAGGATCGGAACCTGACGCGTCCGAATAGAGGTTCTCGCGTGCGGTTGCATAGCGTTCCCAATCAATTTTAGACCCGTACCTATCCGTGATTCTTTGGAGTCTGGGTCTAAGTGATTCTCCCCAAACGCCCAACGTCTGGTAAAAATCAAAGAAAACTGCTTTTATCATTTTTTAATTATACCTTGCGGAGTAATGAAGCGGTAGACGGTTGGTGTGCTGAACAACTGTCTACATATTTTCGGGTTTTACTATATATCGAGTTGGGTCAGGGATGTTTGCCTCTTTAAAGCCTTTCTTTCGGAGTACGCAACTATCACAACCACCGCATGCTCTGCCTTCGGCATCTGGATCGTAGCAACTTAAGGTGAGGCTGTAATCGACGCCGAGTGCCGCGCCAATTTGGATAATCTCTGCCTTGGTTTTATCAATAAGGGGGGCGCGAATTCTCAATTTCGTTTTACCTTCAACGCCGGCTTGTGTCGCGAGGTTCGCCATCGTTTGATAGGCATCTATATACTCCGGACGACAATCAGGATAACCACTGTAATCAATGGCGTTGGCTCCAATAAAAATGGTATCACTGGCGAGAACTTCAGCATAAGCGAGCGCGTAGGAGAGAAAAATTGTGTTTCGGGCGGGGACGTAGGTTATCGGTATGGTGTCTCCCATTTCAGTATCAGGTCTATCCTTTGGAACTTCAATATCTGCCGTCAATGCTGATGATCCGAAGGTCCGTAGGTCAATGTCAACGACGATGTGTTGTTTGACGCCTAATGCCTTTGCAATGTTTTTGGCACACTGGAGTTCCACTGTGTGTCGCTGGCCGTACCGAAAACTCATGCAATATGTGTCGTACTCCTCATCGTGAGCGATAGCGAGCACTGTTGTTGAATCTAAGCCGCCACTTAGTAGGATAACCGCTTTCTTAGACACTGGCTTCCTTCCAAAAGGAAGCGGAAAGTTGGCAAGTTGGCAAGTGTTCTAAAGTTTGGCAAGTTACGTTTGATGTCACAATCTAACTTTAGTTCACTTTGGTTACACTTTACAACTTTCCACTCATTTAATCTCTCTTACTCTCGTTCAAACTCTAATTTTGCGAAACGGAGGAAAATACCACCCCCCGGTCTGGCGAGGGGACCGTTGATCGCCAAGCATGCGATGACATGCTTCGCACCCGGTTCCGCACTTTCGGTGACAACGACGCGTTGGGGCGTATTGAAACCGGAGGCAGCACCACGCCCTGATTCTCCGAATGCAAGGTCAATTTCGCCATCGACCCAGACTTCGCCGTAGTCATCAATACACGTGTGGAACCACACCTGAGACCCAGCGATTGAAGTGCCATCAACCTCCTCTGGAAGCGTCACGGTGATACGGTACCAACCGAAGCAGAGTCCCTCGGAGATGACTGCTTGGATGTCCTCACAAATTCCCCAATCTGAATCGTCATAATCAGCGTGACGGGCGGGGCTTTCTTTCATGAGGTTCACTAAACCCCCGTTGGGTTCACCGGGAACGAGCCCATCACCATAACGCCATTCGGAATTGGTGAGTTCACGATGTTCTGCGTTTTCTAAATCAAGTTCTGCAATAACCATTATGCATTTCTCCCTTAGTTTGAAAGTAGCACAAACTGTTAGTTTGTAATCTGAGTATTTGTATATTGAAGTTTGTAAGCAATACCTGTTGAAAACATTAGGAAAATTCCTGCGACAATAAATGGAACGTGAACAGAGAAGTTAATCAAAAAGCCACTGGCTACATAACCGAGAAGAAATCCGGTACTCCATGCTAAATGCGTGAGACCGACACCGTGTCCTTTCTCATGAGGCTCAGTAAATTCATTGATAAACCGGGGGATAGTCGTTGAAAGACTCCACGCCGCGCCTGCACCGAGTATCCCGAAAACTTCCAGTGCAATTAAAGAATCGTGAAAGAACGCCACACCAAAAGCGAGGAGTGTAACAAGTGCATTCGCCACGAGGGCAGGCGTGCGATGTCCAATCGCATCACATATTCTCCCAACAGCCAATTGGCATCCAAAAGCAAACAGTAGACTCATCGCACCGTAGTAGCCAGTCGCTTTAACACCAGCGATACGGGCAATCAAGATCGGCATGAGCAAGTTCACGGAACCCCAATAATAGGTCGGGAAAACCCGTAAACCGATCAGCATTTGCATGTTCCGCCGCCGACTTAGATCGAGGTATGCCGCGACATTAAGGGTTGATTTCCATAGCCCCTCGCGTTTTCGTTGGGTGCCGGAAGAGTGTCCTGCCAACCGAGGTAGAAAAAAACACGCACCTACAAACAGCAAACCCGCCAAAGCCACAGCACCGATCCCGAAAACACTATAGTCGATACGATCAATGACTTCTCCTGCGATGGCACTCCCGACTGCGCTCCCGACAGTCATATTGATAAAGTACCATCCTGTCGCCCATCCCAATCGGTTTGACGGCACGGCACTAATGAGGTAGGTTTGTCCACCCGCAGTCTTGAACCCCGATGCGATGCCTTCGTAACAGAGGATACCCCAGATAAACAACGGCGTTTTTGTCGTGAAAAGTGTCCCTACGACGACCGCACCTGTTATCCCGATAAGGATAGCCGGTTTCCGTCCGAACCGATCACTCAGCGTTCCACCTATCAGTGCCGAGAGTCCACCTAACCCGATAGGTAGTGCGCGCAACAATGCCGCGAACAATGCAGTCTCTTCTAAAACCGTCTCCGCGTAGACCGGAAACAGCATCTGTACCGGTCCTGTTACCAAACCGACAACAAACACGATGGCGCAAAGAAAAATAAATCCGCGACTCCACACCTTTTAATTTTTTCCTTGCGGAGTAATGACGTACATTTGAATCTTGGACATTCGTTCCACTTATCCGCTCTCCACTTCGTTA
>JAPOOP010000298.1 GCA_026713385.1 Candidatus Poribacteria bacterium
CGGATCGTCAGCATTTCCACGAGAAAAGCCGAGTTCTGGACGTAAATCTGCCTGTTCCCGATATTGCGCAGCCAAGGTCTCAATGAACGCACAAAGTCCAGCCACCCCGTCAGGATAGAATTCTGCCAGACGGATGTCGAAACTCATCTCAAGCATAACAACGCCATCCTGAATTGCGTCATTCATCGCCGACACCCCAACGAACTCGAAACCTTCACGGTGTTTTATGGGAGATACTAAGACCGCGTCGGCATACGCCATCATCCCCTCAAGTCCATTCATCTTGGGAGGTGGTTTTGTTAGAGAATGCCCTATCCAACGTTCTACGTTCTCTAATCGCGTACTGAAGAACGCATGACAGTGAACGTCAGTTTTGGCGGCTGCCTTTATAGCGTCCAAATTATCTGTAGAGAGTGCTTCAACGAAATCAATAATAGACATAATAAATCTACATACGCCAGCCATGGCACACGGCGTGTGCCTGCTACCTTAAAGATGAGCGATGTCTCCCCTCTCTGCATATTCGATGATACGTAAGTATTCACCATACACACGACCTCTTGATACCTCGTGTTGATGCCAATCTTCTTTAGACACTTTAATCCCGTCGTATTCAGCGACATAGGTAATAGGTGAAAGTGTTTGAAAAGGGAAGAATTTTCGCAAGGTCCGTAAGCATCGACCACTGTGGTGCGCCTTGCATAGAAACGCGATACTCTCAGGAGAAATGTTATGCTGCTCCAATACATCAAGACTGAAGGCAACATCTTCAAGTGTGTTTGTTGATCTGGCTTGAACGAGGATTATGGCTGATGAAACACCGCGCGCGATAAGTTCGTCACGCATTATGGACGCTAACGGTTGACCTGTTTCATGGTAGAGCCTGCCACTCAGACCAGTGACCAGTATCTTTGGAAAGCGACCTTGCAGATAATCACGCGCCACAGCGTCTAAAATTTCACTATTAATAGAAGAAGTTCCATAGATGAAAAGGAGTTCGACTGCTTGGGACTCGGAAGCCGCGAATACAGTTTGTGTAATGTGCTTAATCTCTTCCGGCGACAAATCATTCACCGCAACTTCTCTTGGAATGGGTTGGTTCTTGAAATCATTCATCTACTAACTCAATTTTTCAGTTGCTGGTTCGATTCAGGTAATTTTTCCATCTGAAAGTGTGTAGCACTCTCACCGACGATTAAAAATCCCAGCCGCTGATAAAAGGCGATACCGCCGGTGTTGACCTTTAGCACCTGAAGTGCTACACACTGTCCCTCAAGACTGGCATCGTCAAGAATAAACGTCATACAGGCGGAACCAATGCCTTTTCCTTGGTACTCAGGAAGAATAAAGAGTTGATTGACTTTGAGTGTATCAGAGGTATTAGACGTTGCCAAGAAACCGATGTCTATTCCGCGAAACTGGATGATACGAAAATCGTGCGAAGCGAACTCTCTATTGTGTCGTTCCCGTTGATAATTATCGTCCCATCCCCATACGTGTTCTACGTATTCTCGGTATGCTGCTTCCTTTACGGCAAAAACGAATTCGCTATCGTTTGCCTGTGCCTTGCGAAAACTGAGTTTCTCCACAGTAAACCTCTGTCTTTCAGATCTATCCGTCTTTCTTCGCGACAATGGCAAAACTCACATTGTAAGCCATCTCGTGTGTCCAACTTCCCGGTGTGGCATCAATATCTGGCAGGGTCCATGAACGTTCCTCAACCCGCTCAATCAAGAAACCATTGTCCACGAGCCCATTGAATATGTCACTCAAGTAGTGTCGGAAATCGAATGCCCCGTCTGGATACCTGTAAATACGTTCAGAATACGGTTCGGTGACGCGATAGAATTCACCATCCCACTCCAAGGAATGGTTGGCGGGATTGCCAAAATCTACGCGATACTGACCGCCGGGACGGATGATCCTTGATACACCTCTATAGATTTCATGAACGGACGGCACCCAACTCATGGAGGGCCCTTGGTAGATAAGGTCATACGAAGCATCTTCAATTGAGGACAGATTACGGATATTGGCGCAAATTGTCTCAACCGGATAGCCGTAATGCTTTGCCGCAGTAACATCTCCGTCAAGTTGACCTTGCGTAAAATCAATCACAGTCACACGGGCATCCAGCAGACCGAACACTGCTGACTGCTGTCCTCCGCCCGCGGCGAGACACAACACATCCTTATGAGCAACATCTCTGAGTAGGTAAGCAGGATAGATTTGGTAGAGATGATACGGGACCGAATCAAGCCCACCTTCAGCGTATTCCAAAATATCGTCTCTATCAAGGTCGAGCCACGGCACAGTAAAGCCGTTCTTTCTCAAGACTGCGGCTTCCCAACGCGCTCGATTGGCAATCGTAATTTCATCATTCATTTGGATTCACCCATAGGTAAATATGGCGTTGCTCCATTCACAAACAAATCGGCTTTTTCACGAGGAAGATGCGTTTTGACGTAGCAATCTTCTTTCGGCATCCAATCCTGTTCCCAAATAGGGCGTGCCTTTTCTCCATCTCGCGTAATGCCGCGGGCGAGACGGATGGCTCTCGGGCACTCCACCCATATTTTCAAATCGTATAAGTCTGTTAACTCACACCGCATTGTATAGACACCCTCAACAAGCACCACGTCTGAAGCAGAAATTGTATGCCATTCAGCGAGAACATCTGCCTCCCAATCGTACCGCTGGTAATGCACTGATCGTCCCTCTCTAATGGGGATGAGCACCTGATCGCGGAGACGCTCCCAATCAAAGTCGCTACCGATCGTCCTCGTTGTCTGGTTTTCACGTTGGTTGGAAGGGAGGTAGAAATCATCATGCTTGACAACCGCCACGCTCCATCCTAAAGTCTTTAGTTGTTGTTCCAGTAGTTGCGCCAAAGTGCTTTTTCCAGCACCGCCAAGCCCATCAATAGCCACGAACAGACAATCTCTTTGATGTTGGAGAGCCTTCAAACAATTTACAATGCTTGCAAGCGAAGTGAAACCCACATCTCCACCCCTTTTTGTTTCAGATCCAGGCAGGTCTGTGGAATCTGTAACAGCGATTATGTGAACCTAATATTACGGCACGCAAAAGAACATATCTGCCTTGATCCCCCAGATGGTAGGAGTGGTGATTTCTATGCTGTTCCCCGATGGATCACGAAAGTAGATAGACCTGCCCCCTTCCCAACAGATCTCTTTCTCTATGTTTATCCGGTGCGCTGTGAGATGTTCCTTCCATAGATCAATTTCATGATCTCGTACAGCAAAGGCTACGTGTCCTGCCCCTTGCATCCCATGTTCAGGCGCGTCAAGTGGACCGTCTCCAGAATTCATCGTCGCTTCTGGATTAAAAAGAAGCACCATTCGATCCCCACACCGGAGAAAAATGTGACGCCCTGTTACTTTTGAATACAAAGGAAGCCCCAAGATTTTTGTATAAAAGTGTTCAGCAGCAGCCAGATCTGTTACATATAGAGCGACTTCAAGAATCTCTGAAACTTTTAAGGTTGGCGTCATAGCGACATTCCTACATAGAAAAATACGACTCAATCCGTAGGGACGACTTAAACCATCACACTCTCTATCCATGCCTCATCAATTTCGAGACCGAAACCGGGCGCATCCGATGGAGCAACATAGCCGTCTTTGATGACGGAAGTGCCGGGTAGCTTAACCATTTCCTCCAGAGGAACACCCGGAGCAGAGATGCCTTCGGAGCGTTCACCCCACGTGATGGCAGGCATCGCAAATGCGAGATGCTGACCGTAGGGATAATTCATGCCACCGTGCGTAATTACGTTAATCCCATTCGCCTCTGCAATGTGACAAATTTTTGCCGCCGATGTAATCCCGCCACACCACAAAACGTCTGGCTGGAAGATGTCAACCAACCGCCGTCCTGCTGCCTCCGCGAAGACAGTAGGTAAATACCAGTGTTCTCCCGTCGCGAGCGTTTGCCAAGGGAGGCGTTGACGCACTGTCTCATAGCCGACAAAATCATTGGGAGAGATGTAGTCCTCCATCCATTTCAACCCGTAAGGCTTCATCGTTTCACAGACGCGTACCGTATGTTCTATGTCAAAACCGGTCCAAGCATCCAACATCAAGTCGACGTTATCGCCAATCGATTCCCGCGTCGTTGCTACCAATTCTTCCAGTTTGACTAAGCCTTCTTTTCCTTGATCTGGTCCCCACGGTGTGAAGAGTTTTGTGGCTTTGAATCCGAGTTCCATATACCATTCCTGATCGAACCCAGAGGCGTAGCAGAAAATCTTTTCTTTTTGTGGTCCGCCGAGGAGTTCATAAACCGGTCGTCCCAAAATTTTGCCTTTGAGATCCCACAACGCGCAATCCACCGCACTGATGGCGTAGCTCGTCAAGCCGGTCGCGCCAAAGGCGGCGGATAATCGCACCATCATGTCCCACACTTTCTCAGTTGCCATGCAATTCTCGCCGACCAGATATGGGGCAAAGTGATCTGAAATGATTCGGGTCACGGGACCCCCGTAAAGCGAGATACCGAAACCCCATGTCCCGTCTTCTGCCGTTATAATGCAGGCAGGGCGTTTCCATTCTGAATAGGAAACATGTCCCTCTTTCCTGTTAAATGACGGATAACGCGTAATGGGTCGGTTCAGTTGATAGGTTCCGGATCGGCTCGGTGTACGCGGCGTTGTTGTCGGTTTCGGGTTTAGCTCGATTTCTACGACACGAATTTCTTTAATCTTCATAAGGTTTCCTTTCTATACCGGATGAAGTTGCAGATACAGTGACTCTTAAATTTGAACACTCCGTTTTCAGGGAAAAAGCAATAGAGAAAGAGATTAGGGATTTCAAAACTTGACTGATTACGGTGGCATGTTCGGTAAGTGACAGATTTCCTCAAAAAATTCAGGAATTGTCAACAAGCCAGCAGTCCATAAAAATGCTCTATCTCGTTCTGTGAGTTCGTTTAGACATATCCACGCAACGTCCACAAGAACCTGACTTTCCTTTAGTTCAGGATCACTCCCCAAGGACACTGCCTGCGTGCCTATTTCTATCAAATAAGTGTAGTATTGATCACTGGGTGCAAAAGTAACAACAGATGTTGGGCGGATTATAGTCCCTTCGACACGGCACTCCTCCCAAAGTTCCCGCAGCGCAGCTGTTTCGGGTGTTTCATTCGCTTCGATACGGCCACC
>JAPOOP010000667.1 GCA_026713385.1 Candidatus Poribacteria bacterium
ATCTAACTCCAGCAACCGTCCCGCTTCTGGACTGGCACTTCCGACACGCGCTGTCATCACAACCCCAGCGATCGCCATTAACGCACCCATCGTTGCAAATACCCGCAACGTAATCCCGCGGACGTTGATACCAGAGAGGTAAGCCGCTTCGGCGTTTCCACCGACTGCATACACATAACGTCCAAAACGGGTGTGGTTGGCGATGAAATGAAATACGAACGCTAATCCAAATAGAATGCAGACTGGAAAGGGAATCCCTTTGTGAGTATTCATTACGGAGATGAACGCTATAATGAGTGCGGATGTTCCGACTACCCTCAATAGAAGAATTCTCAAGGATGTTTGCTCAGTACCGTACTGTAGTTGGGCGGTTCGCTGTCGGTAAAAGCGGTATCCATTGACACCCAAGCCAACGACCATGAGTCCCCATCCAAGCGTTGACGAAAGATAGGCGTTCCCGATTGCCTTGAGCCAATTGTCTGGAAGTAGGATGGTCTCGCCTCTGGTGAAGGCTAACATCAAACCGCGATACGCCAAAAACCCGCCTAATGTGACGATAAATGCTGGGATTCGCTGGTATGCTACAAGGTAACCCTGCATCAACCCCATGAGAACACCGATGCAGATGACCGCAATGAGTGTCACGAGGATCGGTTGTCCCCACCACACGTGTACAATCGCGGCAATGGCACCGAGCAGCCCAGCACCGTAGCCGACAGAGAGATCGATATTCGCAGAAACGATGACTAAAGTCATGCCAACGGCGAGAATAGCTGTGACCGCGGCTTGGCGAGAGAGGTTGGATAGGTTCCGAGTGCTGAGGAAGGTGCCGCCGGTCAGGAGTGTGAAAATCACCCAAACACAGACGAGGGCAAACACCATCGCATACATTCGGAGATTCAGGTGCTTCATAGGTCAGGAATCACTCCTGTTTGGGCGGGAGCCGAATCCACCTTTCAAAGGCGACGGCATCCTCAAAAAACGAACGGACGATGACAAATTCATCGGGTGTCGAGATGGCACACCGTAGCAGTCCTTCCCGAGAACCGTAAACTTCCAAATTCTCACGCCAGATTTTACGAAATACGTCTGTATCCAGTGGAGCCATACCACTCGGCACCGCAGCTATCTTCATTACTTTAATCGCATCGGAGGTGGACATTTCTGATGAATGTGTATCCATTAACGGATCAATTAAGTGCACCTTTATGAATGCTTCCATTTCCTCTGAGTCGGAGGTAATGTCCGGTTCGTTCGCGATCAGTTCACGGAATTGGAAATAGAAGTCCGTACAGATTTGGATTTGCTCGTTCGTTGCCTCTGGCGGAAGAATCTCTTTAAGCGCAACCACAGTCGCTGATTTCTGTTCAGTGGTGGGGACTGCGGCAAGATAAGCTGAATAATCTTTATGAGATACATTAACCTGCTCTTCCAGATACGTCAAATACGGTTGACTCGACAAAACCGTATCCAAACCCTCTTTTTCTTCAAGAAGTTGCGTTAAGAGTTCTTCTTGACTTTCCGTTAGAGGTTTTTCCGCGGATTCTATCAAGAACGCCTCCCGCTCCTTAAGTTGTGTGAACAGATCCTTCATGAACCCTGCCATTTCAAAGGTATGCTTTATCGCACAGCTGGAAAACACAACCAACACCGGAAAGAGTAGAAAAAGGTAGCAGAGAGAATTCTTCCTCAGACGTCTGCGTATTGTAGCGATCAATCGGTTGTTTCGTTGCATGGGAGCTTCTCCATGAGTGCGGATTAATGTGTAAAGAGTTTTTGGAAGTTGTTTGTCGTTGCTTCACCGATTGCTTCTATAGTGGTGCCGCGGAGTTCCGCAATCTTTTCTGCTACAGCACGGACATAAGCCGGTTCATTCCGCTTCCCACGTCGAAATTGGGGAGCGAGCCACGGACAATCGGTTTCTATCAGCAGTTTATCCGCAGGCACTTCCTGTGCTACTGCTTGGACATCTCTGGCATTCGGGTATGTTACAATCCCTCCAATACCGATGTGAAACCCGATGGCGAGACTTCTGTGCATTAATTCAACATCACCGGTAAAGCAGTGCAACACGCCTCGGATTCTTCCCTGGCGTGCTTCTAAAATAGGGAGGATGTCCATATAGGCATCGCGATTGTGGATGACAATCGGCATTTGTAATTCTTCGGCAAGGTCTAACTGTTTTTCAAACGCCTCTTTTTGCACGGGACGCGGCGAGAGGTTACGGTAATAGTCTAATCCGATTTCGCCGAGTGCGATTACCTTCGGATGTGCGGCGAGTTCGTGAAAAGTCTTTAGGGCATCGGGGGTCAGATCCTTTGCGTCATGCGGATGCATTCCAACGGTGGCATAGATATGTGTGTGTTGCCCCGCCAGTTCCACAGCACCGAGGCTGGTTTCCATGTCAAATCCTATGACCAGAATATGGGAAACTGAAGCTTCGTGGGCGCGTTTTAGCATTGCGTCGCGATCACGGTTAAATTGGGAGAGTTGGATGTGTGCGTGCGAGTCAATAAGCATATTTTGTTGTCAAAGCAGAGCAAAACCCAACGCGTCATACCGCGTGCGGTTGGGTGAA
>JAPOOP010000669.1 GCA_026713385.1 Candidatus Poribacteria bacterium
ACAGGGACATGGTTTCGGTACTGCCCCTGTATTCCTTGCTTCGGTGAGTACTATCCTTGGTGCTATTCTCTTCCTGCGTTTCGGTTACGCCGTTGCACACGCGGGACTCTGGGGGAGTCTCATGGTGATCGCACTTGGGCATCTTGTGACGGTTCCAACGGTTCTGGCAGTGTCTGAAATTGCGACGAACCGTCGCGTGGCGGGTGGTGGCGCATACTATATTGTCAGCCGCTCGTTCGGCGAGAGTATCGGAGGCTCTATCGGCATTGCCCTGTATATCTCCCAAGCCATCTCAGTTGCCTTCTATATCGTGGCGTTCGCACAATCTTTTCAACCTGTTTATGACTGGGTTGCGTCGACCTATGGATTGATTCCCGACCCACGTTGGGTAAGCCTGCCGTTCAGTGTCATGATTCTTGTACTTATGCTAACGAAGGGGGCTGATATCGGGGTTCGAGTTCTGTGGGGTGTGTGTGTAATCCTCACAGCGTCAATCATTTTGTTCCTTTTAGGACAAGGACCTGAATCAATTCGGCCCGAGGGATTGAATCTTACAGCACGCATTGAGAATCCTGATAGTTTTGGTACGGTTTTCGCGACATGCTTTCCCGCCTTTACGGGGATGATTGCAGGCTTGGGATTATCGGGTGATCTGAAAAACCCTCAAAGAAGTATACCGCTCGGCACGATCGGCGCGACATTTGCTGGTATGGTCATATATGTCCTTGTCGCTATTAAGCTGGGACAGAGTGCCACTCCTGAGGTGCTTGATGCGGACCAGTTTATCATGGCACAGATTTCTCTGTGGGGACCTGCTATCTACGTCGGATTGGGTGCGGCGGCGTTCTCCTCTGCTCTCGGGTCGATCATGGTCGCTCCGAGAACATTGCAAATGCTTGCCCGAGACAATGTGCTGCCTATTCCGCATCTGAACCGTCTTATGGAAAAAGGGGTAGGTGAGTCGCAGGAACCCGTGTATGCAACATCTGTATCAGGCATAATTGCGATAGTGTTTGTGGCAATCGGCGAATTGGACTTTATCGCTCAGATTCTAACGATGTTCTTTATGGTAACCTATGGGGCACTCTGTGCAGTGTCGTTCCTTGAGCACTTTGCGAGTAATCCGTCTTATCGTCCTACGTTCCATTCTCGTTGGTACTTATCCCTGTTAGGAACTGTAATGTGCGGTTTGATGATGTTCCAAATAAGCGCCCTATATGCGTTTATCTCAATTGGCCTCATGGCAGGGACCTACCTTGGTCTCCGTAGGAGCCACAAGGGACAGCGCGATTTGACAGCAATCTTCCAAGGGACAATGTTTCAGCTAACTCGGTGGCTACAAATTACTTTGCAGAAAAGCCGTGTTATCTCGTCTGAAGGTGGATGGCGTCCGTCGATTGTCGCGATGACCCGATTCGGAGAACGCAGACTCGGACATTTCGATTTGCTCCGCTGGATTTGCCACAGACATGGGTTCGGGCACTTCATCCGCCTGTTCCACGGGGAGTACTCGTTTTCCAGTGAACTCCAAGCACGTGTCCATGTTGATGAATTAATTAAAATGACAGAGGTTAGCAGAGCCGGTATCTTCGTCGATTCCATAATTTG
>JAPOOP010000670.1 GCA_026713385.1 Candidatus Poribacteria bacterium
TACCCTCTACAGAGAAAAGACTATCCTTGGAAAAAAGAACTCGACTTTCGGCGAGAATTGAATGCAGTGAACTGCCTTGTAGCGACCCATCTAACAACTTTCTATAGTCACTGCGGGTGTGGAGTTGAACCCGGAACGGAACGCCATCTTCGATGAGTTGATACTCCTTCTGCTTGAATTTTGTCCCATCTCTCAGAATTAGCGTGATGTGAGGTGTCGTTTTCTCCCAAACGTTGTCTTCGGAGAGGTTACTGGTGAGCACTGCGGCGAGGATGTACATGTCCTCTCTGAGTGTGTCCGTTAAATTGTCCAATGCAGTGTGAATCCGAGCGTGCGCGTCCTCCGAATCGCGAGTAAAACTCCCGCCTACAGTGTCATCGTAATAGTAGGCAGGTTCTTCCACGGAGATATGGCTTTTCACTGTGAGTTTTACCGGCATCGCGACTTGTCTGACAATACCTTTCCACGCCAGCCATTGACAGACTAAATCTAACGATTCTTCTTCAAATTCAGGAACACCATCACTGTTGCGATGCGAACCGCGTCCGAGGTCTGCGTTCAATTCGGTATTTGTGCGTGGTGCTTTCTGCTCAATGAGATAATCAAGAATCGGTTGGAAGATAAACTGTTGCTCATCAAGATAGGTGTTAATTGCATCCAGTGCGTCCTGAATGACGGTCTCGTTTTTCTCACAGTTGATTAAGTTTGTATAGACACGGTTAAAGAAATCTGGGTTGTAACGGAGTGCGGGTTGAATCACCTCTCGTGCAGGAATTTCATTATTCAAAAGCACCTCTAACCGTGCCAACCCTTGCACGACATTCAGAAGTGATAGGAAACAGGTGAGGCAATCTTTGTTGACGTAAAACTGCTTTTCAGCATAGATAAGACTCGGCAACGTGCTGGCAATGACGTTGAGCAGTTGGAGCTGCTTATCACGTTCACCGATGTTATCTCGATTTGCGTTTTTATCATACCACTCTTGGATAGAGGCATCGTGTGAAAAGAGGAGTGTGCTGTGCGAGAAATAGGAGTGCATGAAGGACCCCTGTTGCGCGCCCTCTATTGTCTGCTTAAAAGCATTCCGTGGGGATATGTTGGCGTGAATATTTACACCGTTTTCAACAAGCGAAAAGAAAGATTGTGTCGGACGAATTGCGTCTCTGCCGATGAGTTCCACATCGAGATCCGATTTTTCCCATACTTGGGCATAAGAGAAACTGCCTGCGACGATAGCGGCGAGGATGTATGGATCCTTCTGAACCTTTTCGACAAGCAGCTCCACGGCTTCGCGGTACTGTTCTTCGATAACGTCTTGGGATTGCATAGGGTTCTCCTACAGTGAATCGGACGGTAGTTTCAGCTGCTCACGAATGGCGTGACGCACCTGATCGCAGATCTGCATGGCATGCCCAGCATTATCCACTGTCGCTGAATCTCCGGGATAGCGAGTCGCCACTGCGTATTTAGAAATTTCCGAAAAGTCTGGCTCCCACATTCGCCACAGAGAGACAGCTGGGACAATTAACGTCAACAATTCCTTTAAATCGTGCGATCTGGGAATCAGGATGTTTGCCTCTTGAAGCCATGCCTTGAGATATTTTTCAATGCACTGTTGGATATGGAAACATATAATATCATAATCTGGTATGGGTGCCTGTTGAAGCCACTTAACCGCGGCATAATCTTTTTCAGCTTTTTCTATCCATTCCAGCGTCAACGGGTTCATAGCAGTTTCTTCCTTTTCTGGGGTCTCCATAAAAAAATTAGCGGCTTCATAAAGGACTTCGCCCTTTTCAGTGATATCGCGAAGGAACCCGTCATTATGGGAAAGGCGATATGCGATATCTTCAGGTGAACGCACCAGCATATCTATGCTGAAGCGGCAGGGGCTACGTTGTGAGGTTTCCACAGTCCGCCGGTGCCGTTCTGATCTGGCTGTTGGCACGACCACCAACAGATCCACATCCGAAGTCTCGGTCGGTGTCCCGTAGGCATAGGAACCGAAGAGGATAATTTGCAGCGGTGCGAATTCACGGACGATGTCGTCACAAGCGGCTTGAATGTCTCGTTTGTCAATCATGCGCGTCACTGTTAAAGTGGAAGGGAAATCCGAATTCTGATTAAAAAAACAGGAATTTTCTATCATTAATTATACTATAAGTCTGTTAAGAATGCAAGTCAATTTCATGGGAAAAA
>JAPOOP010000671.1 GCA_026713385.1 Candidatus Poribacteria bacterium
ACCTAGCCCGAATTCGCTCGCCTCCTGATGGTGCCATGTTTTCCCACCATTTTGGGTATATAACAGTCCATCCTGTCCGGTAGTCCAGCCGGTCTTTGAGTTGGTGAAAAAGACATCCATAAACAGCCCGTAAGATTGAGACTTTTGAAGTGCCCAGTGTCGTCCGCCGTCATCCGTCGTAGCGATTAATCCCTTGTCCCCGACAGCCCAGCCGTTACGCAGATTTGTGAAATAGACGGCTTTGAAATCTTCATTTGTATTGACTATCTGTTTTTCCCAATTCTCGCCACCGTCGGCGGTATGGAGAATCCAGCCTTGATGTCCGACAATCCATCCGTGTTTGGCATCTGCGAAGTAGACATCCGTAAAATGGGTTTCCCAGTCCGCTATACGCGTAATCTCTTTTTCTACACAACCGATTAACAGGAGAGGGATTCCAAAGAGAATCGCCAGCCAAAAGCAAGTGATGTTTTGAAATATCTTTTTCATCTGTTTTGTCTCCTTTAGTAGCAATCAGCAAAGATGCCCATGTTTCTGGAACGTTTCTTTCTTTAGGGACAGTCGACAGCTATTTTTCAGAGGATAGATAAACCCCGACTGCGGCACCAGCGTCTGTAGCGAACCAGAGTTTGCCGTGGCTGTCCTCAAATACTGACCAGACTCGGTTACTCGGCAGACCGTTGTCTGTGTTAAAGTTTTGGAAGGATTTACCATTGTAGACCCTTACGCCGGATTCAACTTCAGGAAAAGTCCTGCTAATACTGTCCTCAGTTTCATTCATCTTCGGCGGTAGTTTTTTAACACCCGTAAACCAAAGGTTACCGCGGCTATCTTGCCTGATGTTGTTAACGCTATTCATCGGAAGTGCTTTACTTTGTGGGAAAGTCGTCAGTTTTTTGCCATCGAATCGACGAATACCGGAACTCTTCTCGTCTGTACCATCTTGGCTCATCCAGAGGTTTTCCTTGGTATCGAACTGTATATCTGTTATGTAAGCGGTTCCTGCTTCTCCCATCTCTTGGAAGGGACTGAAATCCGAGTCAACACCGAAATGACGGAAATCGGACGTTTTGAGGTTGTAGTAGGTAATGCCAGCTTCGCTGCCAAACCAAAAATTTCCTGCTGTATCCTGGGCAATTGCTGTGATTTCATTCCACGATTCGGGTAATATGTTCATTCCCATCGGTCCGTTCATAACAATGCTGCTGAACGTTTTACCGTCGTATTGACTCACACCGAACCCTGTTGCGAACCAAAGTGTACCCGTTTCGTCTTCAAAGATATCCGTAACGGTATCACCGGCAAGCCCGTCGACAGTCGTAAAGATTCTGAACTTTTCGCCGTCGTAGCGACTCACGCCTTTCAATCGAATCTGCCTTGTGATTCCTTCGGGTGCTTCGTTATGCGGCGTGATATCGAGTTCACTTAAAGGCGTTTCCATCCAAGACATGTCCATAGGCTTTCCTCTTTCCGAGACATCGGAAAGCACACCACCACCGAACCAGAGCATGCCTCGTTGATCTTCAAAGATAAGCCCTGTCGTGTCTTGTGCTAAACCATCTTCTGTTGTCAAGGTTTGGAAGTTCTTTCCGTCGTAACGGGTGATGCCATCGGTCGTTCCGAACCACATCTTGCCGTGGCTATCTTCAAAAATAGCAAGCACATTATTGGATATCAAGCCATCCGTTTGGGTCAAGGTCTTTTCGATTTTGAGTTCTGCTGTGTAGGCAACGGATACTCCCCAATTTAATGATAAAAAGACAACAAACCATATTGCATGCAATTGTTTTCGCATTGAAAAACTCCTTCTATCGGAAATATGAAATCGGTC
>JAPOOP010000336.1 GCA_026713385.1 Candidatus Poribacteria bacterium
ATCTATCTATTGTAGAGAAGAAAGAGGAAACATTAGCGTGGCATCTTACGAAACTCACGAATATGATGTGTTGATAATCGGAGCCGGTGGTGCTGGACTTCGTGCCGCTATTGAAGCTGCCGCAAGCGATCTAAAAGTAGGTCTCATCTGCAAATCTTTGCTTGGCAAGGCACACACTGTTATGGCAGAAGGTGGCGTCGCCGCCGCTTTGGCAAACGTCGATGAAAGAGATAGTTGGCGTGTGCATTTTGCTGATACCATGCGCGGTGGACAGTATCTCTCTAACGCACGAATGGCGGAGCTCCATGCCCAAGAATCACCAGACCGAGTACGTGAGCTTGAAGCCTGGGGTGCTCTGTTTGACCGAACACAGGATGGAGGTATCCTTCAACGGAACTTCGGTGGACACCAATACCCACGTCTCGCACACGTCGGTGATCGAACCGGGTTGGAAATGATCCGCGCACTGCAGGATCACGGTATTCATCAAGGCATTGAGGTGCACATGGAGAATACCGTCGTTTCGCTCCTCAAAACCGGCGAGAGAGTCTCAGGGGCATTCGGTTATGAGCGTGAAAAAGGACGGTTCAAAATCTTTACCGCGAAAGCGGTCGTTTTAGCAACAGGCGGTGTCGGGAAGGCATACAAAATTACAAGCAATAGTTGGGAATACACCGGCGATGGACATTCTCTCGCATACCACGCCGGGGCAGAACTCATAGATATGGAGTTCGTTCAATTTCATCCGACTGGCATGGTGTGGCCCCCCAGTGTCCGAGGCATCTTGGTCACAGAGGGCGTGCGTGGTGAAGGCGGCATCCTCACAAACAGTGAGGGCAAACGCTTCATGTTCGATGACATCCCGGAACTCTATGTGACCCAGACAGCGGATAGTCCCGAAGAGGGGTGGCGATATACACAGGGCGACCGAGATGCACGTCGTCCACCTGAACTTCTCACACGCGATCATGTTGCACGGTGCATCGTTCGAGAAGTCCAAGAGGGACGGGGAAGTCCACACGGTGGTGTCTTCTTGGATATAGCATGGATTAAGGAAAAAATTTCAAACGCTCCAGAGCATATCCGTAGAAAACTGCCGAGTATGTACCATCAATTCAAGGAACTCGCCGACATTGACATCACACAGGAACCGATGGAAGTAGGTCCAACAACGCACTATATCATGGGCGGCATTCGGGTCGATGCGGATTCACAGATGACAGCGGTTCCAGGACTTTTCGCCGCAGGCGAATGCGCGGCGGGGTTACACGGTGCCAACAGACTCGGCGGTAATTCGCTATCCGATCTACTCGTTTTCGGTAAACGTGCCGGAGAATACGCCGCACAGTTTGCCGAGGAGAACGAGGCAGTCTCACTTGATGAATCAGAAATTGATGCAATCGCTGCACGCACGCTAAAACCGTTTGAGAACCCAGCAGACGATGGCAATGGGGAGAAGATGGGACCATACGACATTCAAGCACATCTCCAAGAAAAGATGCAGGAACTGGTAGGTATTGCCCGGAGCCAGGAAAGCCTCACACAAGCCTTGGAAGAGATCCAAAGCCTGCGTGAGCAGGCGGAGATCGTTCACGCTGTCGGCAATCGAGAGTACAACTCCGGATGGCATACCGCGCTTGATCTCGACTGCTTAATCACGGTCTCCGAATCGATTGCGCTCGCGGCACTTGAACGCAGGGCAAGCATCGGGGCGCATTCACGGGACGATTATCCAGAGAAAGAGGAACCCGGTGCCGGAAAGTATAACACCATCGTCAAGAAGGCATCCGACGGCACAATGGAGATTCGCCGACAACCGGTTGATGAACTCCGAACCGACCTACAGGAAATCATAGACGAAATCGGATAATTTTTAATTATTCGCAAAGCGTTAAATGAAGGTATTGCTTCATGTTCCGCATCAACCCAAAACCGTAGCCTGCAACAGCGGCACCGGGTTTTTGCTTGGGTGTTCTTCAGGTCTACGGAGAGGTATTTCATACATCAAACGGCGACAAAAGTTTCAAATTTCTATCAGACATGTAGCCTGCAACAACGGCGCAGGCGGGTCTACGGAGAGGGACTTCATACATTAAACTGACTTGACCGAACCGCAAGGAATAATTAAAAGATGGCAAAAGCAACATTTAGAATCTGGCGTGGTAATACGGATGGCGCGGAATTTGTCGATTATGA
>JAPOOP010000249.1 GCA_026713385.1 Candidatus Poribacteria bacterium
GCAGAGGCGATGAGCATGGGCGAATCCCAAGTCGCGGCGACCGATGACCTTTACGCATCGTACTGGAACCCCGCAGGTCTCGCAAGACTCCAACAACCACAACTCGCACTCATGCATAACGAATGGTTCGCTGGGATTAACCACGAATTCGTCGGGTTCGCGCTTCCACTTAAGGGTGTCGGCACGCTCGGCGTAAGTTCGAGTTTCTTGTCTTTCGGGGAATTGCAGGGACGTGATCGGGATGGCAATGAAACGACGATTTTCCGACCTTATGATCTGGCACTGATTCTCTCGTATGCCCGCGGCTTCGGCAGTTCACTCGCTTTCGGTGCGAACGCGAAATTCCTGCGCGAGCAGATCGCTGACGAAAGCGGAACCGGCATCGCCTTCGACCTCGGTGGGTTGTACACTTTTCCTGAGACACCGCTCTCGTTGGGGTTCAACGCGCAGCACGTCGGACCGCGAGTGAAGTTCATAGAGGAAGCATTCGGGCTACCCTTTACCTTCAGACTCGGCGGGGCTTACAGACTCTGGAATGATGCATTCATCCTAACGACGGACATCATTCGTCCTTCCGACAATGATATCGCCATCGGGGTCGGGGCAGGCTACACGATAGGCAATGTCTTACACCTCCGCACCGGCTATAAATACAAGATTGGCGGTAACGATTTAGGCGCGATTTCGGGACTCACAGGTGGTTTTGGGTTGACACTCCTCCGTTTCCAAATCGACTATGCCCTCGTGCCGTTCGGTGTTCTCGGATTAACGCACCGCGTCTCCTTAGTCGCCAATTTTTAGCTATTCGGAAGCCGCCTCAATAAACGCCTCAAAGAGTTTACGCCGGTGCTCCTGAAAATCGGCGGTTTCAACCATCCGCTCCGGATGGTATTGCACACCCAGCACAAACCGCTGTGATTTATTTTCCAGCGCTTCGATAATCCCTTCCGTTGTCCGTGCTGTTACCTCGAACCCTTCACCCTTGTCTCTCACTGCTTGATGGTGCGCGGAATTGACTTCGTCTGTGCGTTTCCCTGTGATTTGGTTGAGCCGACTGCCCGCAACAATCTCAATTGTGTGCCGAGAATCCACATCGTTTACCTGTGATTGACATGAAGCCTCTTTTGGGAATTCCGAGGGTATATCTTGGTAGAGGCTGCCACCCATTGCGATACTCATAATCTGAATACCGCGGCAGATACCAAAAACAGGCATATCCGCGGCTATTGCTTGTTGACAGAGCGATATTTCAAAGGCATCTCGATCTTCATTGACATATTTTAGTGTTGGGTGCCACTCGGCATCAAAATTGTCTGGATGAATATCGCTACCCCCTGTGTCGCCCCCTGTTAGCAAAAGAGCATCAATATCAGCGTAAGCGTCTTCAGATATGCCGGGGTACAGCGTGCGAGGTATACCACCGAACTCTTTAATGGCGTTAATGTAGTTATTAGAAGGATCGTCTTCAATATTTTCGCTAAATATGATTCCGATAATGGGTGCCATACGTAAAAAATCTCCTTTTGGGTCAATTTTCAATACAAATTATACCCCATTTTAACGCCAAATAACAAACCAACTCCATCTTTGTAGGAGGGAACTCCGATTCCCGACATCTGACTGCTGATTGCTGACAACCGACACCTATAAACCAAATCACATTTGCATTCTCTGTAGATGCGTGGTATAATTTCCATAAAAGAGTATGATTTCCAGAAAAGGATTTATGATACACGAAATTCACAAAAACGAATTATCCATTACAAAGGACAGCGCACCGATACTCACTTACTGTTATGGTGATCCGGAAAGTCCGCCCTATTTTCATCCGCTCTATACACCGAGCGGACAGATAGTAACCGAGGGAGCGTACACCCAAGGGCAGCGTCCACCGGGGGTCTGTTTCACACTGGGAACCGTCAATGGTGAGCCGTTGGATCAGGACATGCTGACCCGTAAAAGGATGCCGTCAACTGGGGAAATATCGAGAGAATTTACGGTTGTCACGACGTGGGATGCCTTGGAACCGCTTCTCATAGAAACTTGTACGATGGATGTGCATCCGCCTCAAACCGAAGTTCAAGTGCTGGACATCACTATCTCGTTGTACGCACCTACGACTTCGCTTGAATTTGCAGGTAATATTGGACTTGGATGCCGAACAGTTGAGATGGAGTACCGCAAAGCCGCGAATGCAAACGGAGGGATCGGCGAATTGGCAGTGAATGGGACTCGGTCGGTGTGGGGAACGCTCTCTGGCATCACGACTGCTGAACAGGATTCTGTCGGAATTGCTATCTTTCCACATCCAACAAACGGTGAAACAACGTTTCTCGCGGAGGATGCATCGTTAGGATACCTCTTCGCACAGGCTTTTCCTTTCAAAGTGAACATCGGCGTGACGCGCACGTTAAAATACCGTGTGCTCGCATACGTTGGTGATCTCTTTACGATTGATGTCTGGGAATATCATCAGGACTACATTGGGTGAGATGGTTTAAGGTTCCATAGTTAAAAGAATGAAAAACGAGACGCTTTTCCCACTCTATAATAAAAATGCGGGGGCAGACGCACCGCATCCGCCACCACAAGTCCCGCAAGACGGTATACCTTCTCGTGTAACACCGGCATACGCCCGTCGTGTCTACATCGAAACCTACGGGTGCCAGATGAACGTCAGCGACAGCGAACTGATGGCAGGCATTTTGATGCGGAGTGGACACCAGACTGTCCCACACCTTGACGATGCGGATGTCGTCCTCGTCAATACCTGCGCAATTCGGGAAAACGCCGAAACGAAAGTCATTAATCGGTTGAAGCATCTGAATCACCGGAAGCGTCGCCACCCGGAACTCATTATCGGGGTCTGTGGTTGTATGGCGCAACACCTCCGCGACCGACTCTTAGATGCCGCACCCTATGTCGATCTCGTCATGGGACCGGATGCCTATCGAGATCTGCCCGTCGCGTTGGATTCTTTGGCGCGTGGGGTTGAATCGCATGTGTCCCTGACGGATCGCGACCCGTTTGTTGGGTTACGGCTGGACAAAAACGAGGATTACGCCGACATTGCTCCGATCCGGAAAGAGGGGATTCGGGCGTGGCTCACCATTCAGCGAGGGTGTGATAAGATGTGCACCTTCTGCATCGTCCCTTTCGTCCGCGGTAGAGAACGCAGTCTTCCCCTAAAACTTCTCGTTGAAGATGTCGAAAAACTCGTTGATCAGGGGTTCAAAGAGGTAGTGCTTCTTGGACAGACGGTTAACTCCTATCACGATGACCGTGCCGATTTTGGAGATTTGCTCTACGCTGTCGGCGAAGTGAACGGTTTGGAACGCGTGCGATTTACCTCTCCACATCCCGCAGACGCGACGGACAGCATGATTGATGCAATGGCGAATTCACCGACCGTCTGTAAACATCTACACCTCCCCCTACAGTCCGGTTCAACCGAAGTGCTTGAGCGGATGCGCCGCACCTATACAGCGGAAGAGTATCGCACACTCGTCTCAAAACTCCGCGAACGCGTCCCTGATATTTCCCTAACAACCGATATTATCGTCGGCTTCTGTGGTGAAACCGATGCCGAATTTATGGAAACGTATCAGATGATGGCGGATATCCGATACGACTCAGCATTCATGTTCAAGTATTCCGAACGTGACGGAACGCTCGCACACAAAGCCTTACCTGATGATGTTCCTGAAAGAGTAAAGGGAGAACGCCTCAAACAGATCATTGAACTCCAGGAAAACATTTCCGCTGACATCAACAATGCGGCGATTGGTGAGACGGTTGCAGTGCTCATAGAAGGCGAATCCCGTCGCGATGCAGATAGATACCACGGAAAAACGGACGGTTTCAAGACGACTGTGTTCCCGAAAGCGGACAGCCACATCGGCGACATTGTCAACGTTCGTGTTCACAGCACAACAGCACACACCTTAATTGGGCAGAGAATCTGATGGACAAAGTTAGAATCAAGAACAAACTTGAGATTGAGAAGATGAAGCGAAGTGGCAAGGCGGCGGCGACGGTGCTAAAGCGAATCGGAGAGGCAATTGCTCCCGGGGTATCGACTGACGACTTAGAACGCATCTCGCGTGATACAATTGCCGAAGTCAACGCCACATCTTCCTTCTTAGGCTACCAACTCCCGGAACACGAGCCTTATCCCGCCACAATATGTACCTCCATTAACGATATCGTCATCCACGGGATTCCAGATAAAAGTGAAGTGCTGCAAGAGGGTGACATCATCGGGATCGATACAGCGGTCAGCATTGACGGCTACCACGGCGATAACGCTTACACCTTCCCCGTTGGAGACATCTCACTGTCAGCCGCACGTTTGCTTAAAGTGACACGAAGTTCTCTCTACGATGCGATTGCCGAAGCGAAACCAGGAAACCGTATCGGCGACATCTCCTCTAAACTACAAGACGGTGCGGAGTCCGCGGGGTTCTCGGTCCTCCAGAATTTTGCCGGACACGGTATTGGTCGAAATCTCCATGAAGCACCAGAAGTTCCCTGCTTGGGGGTTGCTGGACGCGGTTTACGTCTGAGACCGGGTATGGTCCTCGCGATTGAAACGATGGTGAACGTTGGGCTTCCCGATGTCCAAATACTGGAAGACGGTTGGAGCGTTGCGACGCTTGATGGCACCTTATCGGCACTCTTTGAGCATACGGTGGTGATCCTCTCGGACGGACCCGAAATTCTAACGGGGAGTTCATTGTGGGATTTTTAATTTTACCTTGCGGAGGAACAACGTGCGTTTGAACTTTGACGCGTGTTGCTTATATCCGCTCTCCATTTCATTACGAGCTACGGATTTTGAGGCTATCTTAAGAGGCAACTTTTGCAAGACAAACACCCCTGACTGCTGACGGAAACCGATTGCCAATTGTTCCTTGCGGGCGGTCCCGTGGATTTGATATTGGAGCAGAGCCCAAGAGTCTAAAAAATGAAAATTATAGGTATTATCACTGCAATCCTCGTCTTTATCTCACTCTATCTCGTTTTCGGATACGCGCGCGTTGAAGGCACAATGCTCGAAGTCCAGAAAATTTTCTACTATCACGTCTCTGCTGCGCTCACTGTTTTTGTAGCCTTCGGTGTTAACTGCGTATTTAGTATCAAGTACCTCATCCAACGTAAACCCAAGGACGATCTCCTCGCAGTCGCTGCCGCCGAGCTGGGTCTCGTTTTTTGCACGATCGCACTGCTGTCGGGTCCAATCTGGGCGCGATACGCGTGGAATACATGGTGGAATTGGGAAGCGCGCCTCACGAGTACACTCGTCCTCTGGCTCATGTATGTCGGTTATTTTATTCTTCGTTCCGCGCTGGAAGGCGACAAACGTAGACTTTATTCCGCTGTTCTCGGTATTATCGCCTATCTTGATGTACCGATCGTCTATTATGCCGTGGATATTTGGCACGGAGGTTTGCATCCAGACCGTGGTACCAAATGGAACCTCGAAACGACGATGCGGCAGACATGGATGGTGGCGCTGCTTGCACTCATTATGCTGTTCGTTCTACTGCTCATCGTGCGGTATCGGATGAAGAAGGCGGAAGCGCGTTATGAAATCATCCGACAGAAATACTTATCGGAGGTATCTTAATGAAAATAGCGGTTTTTGTGAGTTTTTTGGTGGTTTTGGGGTTATTCATCTTTGCAACCCAAGTCCCGGTCACCTTGACCGAAGATGAAGTTGCGAAGGCTGTTACAGAGGCAAGTTCGGAATCTGAAGCTCCTGTGGATGAAGACCTCTTAGCACAAGCAGTGCAACTGTCTGTTGAAAAGCTGGAAAAGGCGCAAAGCACACGTCTCAAATATCTCGTTTCCGCATATTTGGTCATCTGGTTAGTCTTTATTCTATATGTCCTACACTTGGAACGAAAGCAGCAAGAACTCGACAAACGCCTTGCACAATTGGAACAGGAATCTGATCAATGAAGACGTTCCTTTTTAAATCACAACGAACACTGGAACAACCACTGACAGAAGTTTTTGAATTTTTCTCTAATGCTCATAACCTCGCTCTGATTACACCGCCGTCGCTAAATTTAGAAATCCTAACTCCTGCACCGATTGATATGTTTGCCGGAACACTTATCGATTATCAGTTGAAACTGCATGGCATCCCGATCCGCTGGCAGACCGAGATTACGGAGTGGGACCCGCCCTATTCCTTTGAAGATGAACAACGGCGCGGTCCATATCGACTCTGGCGACATACGCATAGCTTTGATGAGACAGCGGAGGGTGTTGTTGTGAACGATTCGGTCGAATACGCTGTTTGGGGTGGTAGGGTCGTTGAGAAATTTTTTGTCCGACCGGACTTAGAAAAAATCTTTGCTTACCGTTCCGAGCAGTTAGATGAAATCTTCCATCGGACGTAACCCATCAGAGGAAAAACAGTAACTCCTCATAGAAACGGATGCGTGCGTAGTAGCGCATCACTCGCTCTACGTGCGCCAACGTCTCGCTTGCACCTTCAAAATAGCCGTGGGGCGGTTTGTTGCCTTCCCAAACCCCGTGATGCATCGAGGCGTGTTGTTTCGCCAACTGGGTGAGTGCAATGCTCACGGGTTCCCAGAGAAGTGGATCACCCGCGTCATGGTAACGAACGAGTGCTTGTGCATCGCGAACCCGTCCGAGACCACTGTTGTAACTCGCTAACACTAACCGATGCCGATGTTCTTGTGGGCTTTCTGGGAAAGCTTTGTACAACGTGCGTAAATGACGCACCGCACCGGCAATGCTCTGATTCGCATCAAAAGGATCTTGCACACCGAGTTCCTTTGCTGTAGTTGGCATCAATTGTGTCAACCCCAGTGCCCCCACAGCACTTTTTGCCTTTTCATCGAACCCAGATTCCTGCACAATCAAGGCGCATATCAGCTGAGCGTCCAACGCTTCTTTCTCGGCGTGTTGCTGAATGACTCCTCTATACTTGAGAATCTTCGGGGTCAGGACAAGCAACCGCAAGTCAAACGTGCCGTTGGTGACCAAACTTAACACGAGAATTAAAGCAAGTGTCGCGAGAATAAGAATGAGTGTTCGTTTACGTCGCATTTCTGTGTTCTTTGTAGGAAAAAATATTTTGAAATTACCCTAACAATTCCTGATTCAGACAATCTCACACCCACCTTAAAACAGATACCCCATCTGAATCGCGAGTCGGTGTGCTTGACTTGTTTTCCCCTTACGATGTTCAGCATTTTGCGTGTAGTGCCATACGTATAAGAACGAGGCGTTCCATCCATTTAATGGACGATAGAGAAACTGTCCGCCGATTTCTGTTGTCTGGGCAATGACCCCCGTCGGAAACGGGAGTGCTTTGTAGTCTTCCCCGTAAAACCGATCCGCGAGTGAGCCTTCACCCTGTCGGGTGAGTGCTGCGCGCATTTCTGCTACTGTCGAGACAGTAAATTGATAGGTGGCTGAAAATCGAACCGTATCTGAATCGGTACTGATTGGATGTCCGATCGTGTATCCGAAGTGAGTGAACTGATTATCAGGCACGAGATGCGTATAAGCCCATCGGTTAACGCGTGCGTATTCGCTATGAATTCCGAGATGACGACCAAGGTGTTGCGGATACCATGTCGCTCCTAAGAGCCACGCGACTGCGTGTGGGTCGTTCGCACTGGGGACATATTGAATATCATCGATGACCCATTCACCATACAACCGTACGCCATCAATAGGACGAATCGCTGCATCAAAGGCGAACATGACGTTATCGTCGGCTTTGGCGTTGTATTGTAGCGCGTAATAGAAAGTGATCGGGTTTGCGTATTTCCATTCAAGTGTCTGTGCATCTCCACCGTAAAGCACCCATTCCGCGACACCGATTTCCACGCGATCGTTGAATTGGTAGTCGAGTCGATGTCCGCTGATATAACGTTTCGCGAGATAGCGTTTTTCACCGTCATCGTACCACGTTGAATCGAGTTGCGCCGTAAAAGCCGTCGCTTTGAGTCGTTTTCCGTAGCGGCTTGGTAACCCAGTCCCTACAGTGAGTCGGATTTGGTCAAACGGCGGCGAGTTATCAGAGATGCCAACCGTTTTGTATGGACTCGCACCCCAGAAGAGCCAATCTCTGCCGACAAGGAGATCGAGATGTGCGCTATTGACTTGCAAGTAACCTCTCTTAAAGTCGCCAGTATAGTCCGCACGCCAGCGTTCAAGACGTTGTCCTGCTGTCTTCCCATCGAGTGGTGCGCTTTCAAAGTTATGCGCCTCAAATTCAGAATACAGCGTGAGCCGCGGTACGTTTCGCTGTTCGAGTTGCCCGAGTGTATAGTGAAATCCCCATTCAAACGCCGGAGCCACTTTTTCTTCAGTCGTCCGAAGTTGTGGCAGGAATCGCATCCTCCCGCCATCGTGGATCATGAGTTCTTTTGCGAATTCCCGTTTCAATTTTTCTAAGAGTTTCCTATCTATCGCTGATGGCACGGCAACACCGCTGCGAATGCGCGATTCAGCCTGCCGTATCGCGGCTGCCACATCTGCTCTTGAAAGCGGTGCTGTGTGTCGATGGAATCCGCCTGTGATGCCATCGGTTTCCAACTTCGCGAGTGCCTCAGTGACCCAACCATCGAAATTCAACGGAACATCAGGGGCACTAAACGCCGTGCTGAGAAGGAGCACAGAGGCAAGGAGAAGTGTAAAAACGTAGAAGATTGGAAGACTGAGCGTGGGAGATTGGAAGGACGGAAGACTGGAAGGACGGTCCTCCAACCTTCCCGCCTTCCATCCCTCTTCTTCCCGCTTTCCTGCCTTTCTGCCTTTGGTTTCCGATCGCCACATTACTCCGCCTCCAATTTCTTAGCATAGGCATCGATGCGTCGGAACTGCCATGTCCATCGGACATTGTAGAGGAACTGCCGTAGGTCGAAGCGATTGTCGTCAGGCGAATAAGATTCAGCATGGTAGGAGGGCGTTAACGTCGTCATTTTGTGTCGGTTGATGGCGTAGTACCTAAAGAACCGTTTGACCTTCTCGGCGACCTCATGCGGTGGTAAATGGTTCCACTCCTGTGCCAATTTTTCAAACATGCTGACAGGACCGCACTGCTCCATCTTTCGGAGTTGCCCAAAACGACTCAATTCGGCGTAGGTCATCCCCATATCGTCTTCATCGGTTTGCGTGTAAGTTTCCGTTATCGGTTCCAGTTCTGCTGTCGGTGGTGCGTCAACAATTTCCGAGAGAGTCGTATAACCGAGGTTGTGTTTCGCCCAATTCAGGAACCGACGTAAGTCGTGTTTACTAATCCCACCGATCGGGTTGATGTCTCCGCTACTACAATCGTATTTTGTGAGATAACCGCGTAACGCCTCGTCAACATTACCCGTGCCCAATACGAGGAGCGTGCCTTCACGGTTCCGCACCCACGGCATCATCTGCGCAAACAGATAACTCAGCACCATTCGCAACCTCGCCTGTATGTTCTGAAGTGCTTGATTTTCTCTATAACTACCCCCTTCAACCTTAAATCGAGGGGTTTTCTGCGTAATGCGCGTAAAGAGCGTTTGCAACGCATTGACCAGTCCATCCATGTTAATGTTGAGATGGTCGGCTCCGATCTGCTCGGCGAGTTGTTTCGCTCGTTTTTGGGTGTCGCGAGAACTATTCTCTGTGCCGATGTAGCACGTATACAGTAAGCGATTGGCGAGTACACGCGGATCCGTGAAAACGTCAGGAGTTTCACCGTCGTCCAGCCACCGCGCTACATCGCGAATCACCGAAGGGTTTTTGTCGCGTATCGCCTTTGCCACCAATTGGCACATTGAACCGACAAGCGTTGCAACGGCACCACTGTCAGCACCACCAGAAAGCGGAATAAAATCCCCCGCCGCCCCAGATCTGCGTAGATAATCCCAGAGCCAACACGCCGGACCCAAAGCGATCTCTTCCTCCGGTTCGTGCGTGAACGGCTCGATTGGAAGCGAAGATTGGAAGTTTGGAAGATTGGAAGATTGGCTCCCTCTCCTTCCACCCTTCCACCCTTCCATTCCCACATCAAAGTCAATATCTATCTGGGGCAACGGCTCCATTTTGCTTGCCTGTACAGCCCGACTCGCCTTCGCACCACGGTATGCACGCACGTCGTGAAGGTTCACCGTCGCGGTGACGACCTCCACATCTTTGAGCGAGAATTGGGAACCTTGCGCTAAAATATCGCCGTTTTGGGCGATCAGCGCACAGCCATCGAAATAGAGTCTACCGCCATCACATCCCTGTTGGTTGGCATATAGATAGACGCCCCCGTTTTTGGCACTTGCGTTCCTTATGAGTGCAATGCGCGTGTCTAATTTCCGTAACTCGTGATGAGAACCTGACCCGTTCGCTATGATTTCAACACCAGCATTGCCGAAGTGAATATGTGGACTCATCGGCACAAAGAGTTCCTCACAGGTCTCCGATGCCAAGAGCGTATCCGCGGTGGCAATCGCCGCGATGCCGATAGGCACTGTCCGCTGTCCAGTCATTTCGGCAATCTCGCGAGGGAGTGTATACGGTTCGGTGCGCCAACCGTGTTCCCATGCTGTAAACCAGCGATGTTCCCGATAATTACCGTCGCTCGCCATGACCAGCTTGGGACGAATCAACAGGAGCTTGCCGTCTAATACGAAAACCCGACAGTTATACCGAACGTTTTTATGCATGACAGGCATCCCGATGTCACACAGGATGCCGTCTGTCCGTCCGTCTTGGAGGATGCATGCCAATGATTCCCAACTGTGCAGGAGTGTATCCAATTCCAGAAAATGGTCTTCGCAGGAGTACCCCGTAATCTCCAATTCCGGTCCCAACCGATACCGAGCACCGCGTTCTTTTGCAATCTCTATGGATTCAATGATGCGCGCAGTGTTCCCTTCAAAATCGAGACTCCACTGATTTAGGTTGCACGTTGCGAGGACTGCTTTCATCGAAAATACCCCTAATCTCGGACTTTCACACGTCCCCAGACCGTTGTCAACAGATGTGGTTGGGGTGAGACCGGCAGTGCAAACGCTGGATCGAACCAATCCGCACCATAATTTTCACCTTTATCCGTGAGTTGTTCGGATATCCCCCCGGCTAAGGCAACTTTGAAGAGTTGTCTTCCTTTACGGGCGGTTTCCTTGTGGTAGACGAGCACATCGCCCTGGGGTGCCAAAGCCGGATACGATCCCGTACCCTCCACTTTAATCTTACTCGGTTTCCCGTTCCCCTTGCGATTTACAATATAGAGTCTCATTGTATGCCCGAGTACAAGATCGTCCACGCTCATACCGGAAAAGACGAATTTGGTACCATCAGGTGTCCATGTCGGGTGAAACATCAAAGGAAATCCGTCTGGCGAGATTTGTTCTTCTGCCTTGGTTCGCACGTTAACAATCTCAATTCTCGGTCTGGCGATTTGTATGCCCCCAAATCCGTCATTGATAGGTATGAGCACCTCGGCAGAGATGAAAGCGATTTCAGAACTATCCGGTGCCCAGGCAGGATGCATACCGATTGCTATCTTTTTTTCTGTCCCGCCATCAATTGAGGCAGTGTAGATAGCCACCACACCTCTATCGCCCCGATAGTAGGCGATCTGTTCGCCATCGGGCGACCATGTCGGATGCCGCCGCTCCACTTTTTTCACAAAAACGCGTCGAACCCTCCGACCATCTGAATCCATCACGTAGAGATCTGAAATCTTCCCGGCGCGATCGGAGGCAAACAGAATCTGTTTGCCTGTCGGTGCCCAGACTGGGGAGTAATCGTTCCCGCGATGACGTGTTAAATTCATCTGCCCACTGCCATCAGAATTCATAATGTAAATTTCAGAATTGCCGTCTCGGTTCGATACAAACACAATTTTATCTGTAGCAGGCACCAGTGCCGAAACCGGTATAATAGGCTCAAAAACGAGCAGACCGAGTCCACACACAAGAACAAAACCAATTAATTTCATTTTAGACTCCTTATGTTTTCTTCTCACGGCATGTTGAAAGTTAGGTCTTCTGTGGTTTCTTACGCGCAGCCGGAAATAGGATATTGTTCAGTATCAATCTGTAGCCGGGTGAATGTTTGTGTAAATCAAGATTCGTCGGTATTTTTCCCTCACCGACAAGATGGCGGTAATCCTCCGGATCGTGTCCACCGAGGAACGTAAAGGTGCCCTTCCCTAATTTGCCGTGGAGGTATTTTGCGTAGTTGCTACCTTCTACCTGCCCTAAGATGGTGACAGAGCCACGAATCTTGTCCATATTAAACGATGTCGTCTGTCCGAGATACCCCGGCACAACGCTTACATGATTCTGCGTGAGCATCGTCGGAATCGGATCGTGCTTTGCGGCGAATTCAAAGAGTTTGAAATCCTCA
>JAPOOP010000522.1 GCA_026713385.1 Candidatus Poribacteria bacterium
CCTCTCTGGTATCAACGTCCGCGGGATTACGTTGCGGGTATTTGCAACGATGGGTGCGTTAATGGCGATCGCTGGGGTTGTGATGACAGCGCGTGTCGGAAGTGCCAGTCCAGAAGCGGGACGGTTGCTGGAGTTAGATGCTATTGCAGCGTGCGTTATTGGGGGTGCCAGTTTGATGGGCGGACGCGGGAGCATCTTCGGTGCAATTTTAGGCGCGTTCGTTATGGAAAGCCTCAACAACGGAATGAGTATGGCGAACATGGATGCCTCGTGGCAAGATATAATCAAAGGAATCGTGCTTGTCGCAGCAGTCGGATTTGATATGGCATCACGGCGGCGATAAAAGATTTTCCACGACACGCATCGTCCACAAAATTTCGCTATCCACAAAAATTTTTAAACCTTTTCCCCAAAAATTCCCCTCTTTATAACCAAATCTAATTGAGCAAGTCTAATTGGGCAAATCTAATTGGGAATTTATCTATGCGATATGATTCATCAACGTACACAGACCTAACAGATGACGAACTCATTCGGCTCGTGCAAGGCGGGGATGAGGAAGCATTCGCCCAGCTCGCTGCCCGCCACAGTTCCAGGATTTGGCAACTCGTTGTCTTAAACTCCCGCCAGATCCGCGATGCTGAAGAGATTTTTCAAGATATCTGGGTGGCCGTCTGGGAAAATATCAGAGGTTTACGCGAAGTCAGCAGTTTCGGTGCTTGGCTCAGGAGGATAGCCTACACCACCTGCAGAAGGTACTACACCGCCAGCTCGCACACAAGAGGTGAGATTCTTCAGAGCGCAGAGCAACTCGCTGAAACGATTGATCGGGATGTGCTTGCTCGGTTTCGAGAGATGGAACTTCGCGCCGCTGTAACCGAAGCAGTACACGACCTACCGGAGCGGGTCCGTGCTGTCGCTGTGCTGTATTACTTAGAGATGTGGACGATCAAAGAGATTGCGAAGGAACTCGATTTGGCAGTTGGCACTGTCAAAACAAGACTCAGCCAAATTCGGGCACTCCTGCGCGAGGAATTTGGCGTTGAAGAAGTTAAGAGGGGAAGAACTATGGCGAATGAAAAGGAAGTATCCAAACCAACACGTGACAAAACCAAGGTTCTCGGTGTCGGCGACGCAGGTGGCAATGTTGTCAAACGGATGATTGGAGGCGACTGGAAAGAAGTTGAATTTTACGCTGTGAATACAGATTTGGAGGCACTCCGCACGTGCGATGGAGCGACACAGGTCCAGATCGGTGCTGATACCACACAAGGACTCGGCACAGATGCAAATCCGGAGATAGGTAGAAGGGCAGCTGAGGAAGATCTGGAAACGTTCAATGCCATCTTTGCCGACGCACGTATGGTTTTCGTTACTGCCGGCATGGGAGGCGGAACAGGAACAGGTGCCGCACCCTTGATCGCGTCTATCGCCCGATATCACGGTGCTTTAACGATAGGTGTTGTGACACTTCCACTTGATTCCGAGGGACAACGCCGCGCCGAACACGCGCAACTGGGGCTCCATGAACTCCGAGACAGCACCGATGCCGTTATCGTAGTCCCGAATCAGCGACTCCTTGAGACTGTGGACGTGGAACTAACATCAAACGAAGCGTTCCGCATGAGCGATGAAACCGTGTTACTCGGCATTAAAACTGTCGCCGATATTATTGCGGAGTCAGGCGAGATTAACATTGATTTCGCCGATATAGAGAGCATCATGAAGGATGCTGGCACGGTGTTAATGGGGATGGGGCAAGCATCCGGTGAAAACAGGGCGCGAATCGCTATGAAAGACGCTATCGCCTCACCACTGCTGGACGGGAAAAACATCGGGAGCGCGACTGGACTGATCACCAGGATTAGTGCCCCGCCAGACTTTATGATGAATGAGTTAGATGCAGCGATGAATGTGCTCCAAAACGAAGCATTTGACACACAAATTATATTTGGACTGGTCTACAAAGACGACGATCCTGAACCCGATGACAACATTATTGTCACTGTCCTGGCAGCCGGGATTGAGCCACAAAGCGGACCCGCTGTCGCTCCGTCCACCCAGCAGCGTGGAGGCTCTCCTGGAGGCGGCACTCGCGTCTCATCTACAACCACGTCCGAATTTGTTCATCTACATAACCATAGCGAATATAGCATGCTCGATGGTGCCTGCCGTATTCCAGATATGGTGGATTGGGCAGTTGAGAATAGCGTCCCTGCTGTCGCACTTACAGACCACGGCAATATGTTCGGCGCATGGGAACTATACAACAAGGCGACGGAGGCAGGAGTCAACCCAATCATCGGTTGTGAGGTGTATGTCGCACACGGTAGCCGAAAG
>JAPOOP010000276.1 GCA_026713385.1 Candidatus Poribacteria bacterium
CGTCGGTCCCACCTGTTCACCGACACGAGCCGGGATTATGACAGGGCATTATTGCAACTCTACAGGTGTGTGGCATACCATCGGTGGACGCTCGCTCCTCCGCAGTGACGAGGTCACGATGCCGGATATCTTCCGACGCAACGGCTATAAGACGGGTATGTTCGGAAAATGGCATCTCGGCGATAACTATCCGTTCCGTCCACACGACAGAGGTTTCGACGAAGCCCTCTACCACGGTGGTGGTGGTATCAGTCAAACTCCCGACTATTGGGGCAATGACTATTTCGACGATACTTATTTCCGTAACGGTTCCGAACAACCCTTCGACGGTTACTGCACAGATGTATGGTTTCAGGAAGCAATGGCGTTCATTGAGAGACAGGCGGAAAGCGATCAACACCGTCCGTTTTTCTGCTACCTCTCTACCAATGCCCCGCACGGACCATTCCATGTTCCCGATGCCTATAGTGAAGTTTACCGACGGCAAGGTGTAGAAGGCGATCGTGCGAATTTCTGGGGAATGATTACCAATATCGACGACAACATGGCGCGGTTACGGCACCATCTTCGAGTCTTGGGGCTTGAGGAAAACACGATCCTCATCTTTATGACCGATAACGGCTCCGCGGCTGGATGCGATTTGGATGCACAGCAGTTCGTCACGGCAGGCTACAACGCCGGAATGCGCGGTAGAAAAGGGTCACCGTATGAAGGTGGACACCGTGTGCCACTGTTTATGCATTGGCCCGGCGGCGGTTTCACTGAAAAGCACGAGGTACATGAACTCACCGCAAACATCGACCTACTCCCGACATTGATAGATCTGTGCGATCTTGAGGTCTCCTCGAACGCGCACTTCCACGGCACCAGTATCGCGCCGCTGCTAAGAAACGAAGCGGAGGCGTGGGAGGAACGGGTTATCGTCACCGATTCACAGCGCGTTGAAAACCCGATTAAGTGGAAAGACAGTGCGACGATGTCGCAACAGTGGCGGCTCATCAATGGAACCGAGCTTTACGATATACAAGCCGATCCCGGACAACAGCACGACATTGCTGACGAACATCCGGAAGTCGTCGCAGAACTGCGTGAGCATTATGAAGCGTGGTGGAAACTGGTTTCGGAACGGTTTGATGAGGATTGTCCGATCGTCATCGGGACGCAAAGCGAACCCGTTACATGTATCACGACCCACGATTGGCATGGGGAAGCACAGGCATGGAATCAGGGTATGATCCGCCGAGGAATGGAATGCAACGGCTATTGGGCAATTGAGGTGCCTGAGGACGGGGAGTATAGTTTTGAATTGCGTCGGTGGCCCCTTGCCGAGAATAGGGCAATAACAGACGGCATTCCGGGTGATCACATTGACCTTTACAACGGTGGTAAGGCTCTGGCATTAACAGCCGCGCAAATCCGTATCGGGGATGAGGTTGCGACAAAAGTGATTCCACCAGATGCGAAAGGCGTGACGTTTAATTTTCATCTCACCGCTGGTCAGACGCGTATGCATACCGTATTCTCCGATGAAATGGGTGCGTTGGCAATTGGGGCGTATTATGTGTATGCGAAGCGGGTGATTTGAAGGTCGGGGCTTACTTACTGATAGACGGGAGAGGTTGCGACGCGGGAAAACAGCCGTGCGAGTTCATCCGTTGACACACCGAGGCGCTCTTCAAGGTCGCTTTGTGTTAACCCAAGGTGTTGGACTCCGAGGCTCTCTTCAAATTCTTCCTGCGTGACCCCAAAATCACGGTAACCCTGAATAATGGTTTTTAGATACCATTTTGACGGTGCTTCAACGTCCTTCTCATACGACTCTCTCATCCTGTAAAACATGACACCGTCTTGGTAATACTTGCCGTAATAGTCGGGATACCCTTCGTATACATCAAGTGCCTCTTCGTGAGCCTCTGTAATTTCCCAGAGTCCGCCATGGACTATAGACCCCTCTGCGGGGATAATATCGGCGTGGTATTTAAAAACAAGGCGAAACCCATCAAGTTGGAATTTCTCTATGTGCGTGACACCCGGGCACCGCTGTTGCATCTGAGAAAGGTTCATGTTGGACCCGTATGCAAAATATATCATTGCGACTTCAATTTTCCCCAGAGTACAGGAAGTTTATCCGATGGCTCCAGAGCAAAAGCGGTGAAGGAGATACCGTCGTTCATAATTCCCTGAACTTCATCTTCGGTGAGCCCATCGTTGAAGAGACCAACTTCATCCATGATAGTGGCAGAGAGAAAACCGGTGCCTTTATCAGTCGCGAGCCACGCCGTCTGATCCTGATCCTGGAGTTGGAACTTCGGTACCTTCTGTGAGACTTCCTCTTCGCCGTTGACGTAGATTGTGCAGGTTTCTCCGTCATAGACATTGGCGACATGATACCAAGTTCCATCTTTGACGGTCACGCCACTGGCGACATCCCAAGTGTTCGTCCAACTGCGGAGGAGGTTGCCACCGTTTTTGTAAGGGACATAGCGATTGTTACTCTGATCCCATATCGAGAAATAGTTCTGTTGACCGCCAATGTCGGTAAAGTTTATCCACAGGATGAAAGTCACTTTATCTTCGATAATGCCTTTGCCGAGCGGAATCGTGACCGTCCCACCCTTTTTGATTTCAAGGGCACCATCGAACTTCCCGTCCTCCCATTTCCCTTGCGTTATCGCGCCTTCACGCCCGTTTTCAGATGCGTCTTCAGCGACATCGCCCTTGCCTTCGTCCATTAACCAGATGCCGACAATCCTATCCGGATCTATCTCGGCTTGGCTATAACCAATGACCAGACTTAACGCGAGTATCGTGCAGGCAAATATTCTTATTTTCATGGATTTGCGCTCCTTTTTTGTTGTTCAGAGAATCATGACCCCAAAACGTTTCTGCTGGCAGCAATGCAATCGGTATGTTAGACTGATCAAGCGTATTGTAAGTTTAATCTGATTTCCCGTCTACAAGTGAGGGCATTTATAGTCGTGCGATGAATCACACGTCCTAAAGGTGTATAGGAGGAGATTGCGATCAGGGGTTAAGAGTCGGGATTCGGATATCCCTCCTACAGATGAAACACCCAAATATAATTTGACAAGGGATGGAAATTACGGTATACTATAATTGCTTGCCGGGATGCTGAAATTTGGTAGACAGGCTAGGTTCAGGGTCTAGTGTGCTTTATGCGCGTAAGGGTTCGAGTCCCTTTCCCGGCATCTTTTTAATTCTACCTTGCGGTTAAACGACGGGGATAGTAAAAAACCTTCCGAGCATGCCTTTCCGTTTCACTCTCTCTTCAACGTCTCCGGTACCAACCACAGGAAAATGCTCACGGCGAGATAACCGATACCGCCCAACGCGAAACCGGAATAACCCAACCCGAACAGATCGGCAAGATTGCCGACGATAACCGGTCCCGCCGAACCACCAAAATCGCCCGTGAGTCGCCACAAACCTAAGAACTCTCCGGTCCCTTCGCGGGGTGCCAAGTCTGCACCGAGTGTCATCATCGTCCCTGAAGCAATGCCGTTACCCATACGCATGAAGATTGCAGCAAGCAGCAGTCCCGTAAATGTACCTGTAAACGGCATCAACACCATCCCGGTGGCAAAAATGAAAACCCCCGGCACCGTCGCATATCTTCGACCGAACCGATCCATCATGTGACCAGCAATTGGAAACATCGACATATCTACCGCTGAGGAGATCATGACGACCGACCGAACCTGTTGCGTCGTTAATCCAACTACCTCATCCGCATAGAGCGGAATGATGATATTGCACCCGCGGCGCAACGTCTGGACACATACCTGTCCTACCCCGGCAGTGGCGAGAAGCCGTGCATGCTGGCGTGAGATCTCAAGAAGATGTTTTAGATAAGGCGGTTTCTTAGCGGCTACTTCAGTTGCGTCGCGCCGCGTCCCCGGAATGAAGAAAAAACAGAGGAGCAGGTTCAGCATTACAATACCTGCATAGATAAAGAAGGGAAAACGGAGGTTCACTCCAAGAAAAATAGAACAGGACTGACCCACGAAGGTGCCCATCCGATTCACACCGCCGAACAGTGCAATCGCCCTTCCGCGATTTGCTATCGGAATCACATCCGTCATATACGCATGCCGAGCAAGCATCCACAATGCGTGTCCAATGCCACCCAGTAACTGCGCCCCGATCAGTTGGAAGAAATTCGCCGCCATTCCCATACCCAGTGTTGACAGTCCTATCATGACTAAACCGACCAACATCGATGGTTTGCGACCGAGTCGTTCCACTAAAATACCAGCTGGGATATTCCCAAGCACACCAACAGCAAGGACGACCGTTGTCAACGTATAGGATAACTCAAACGATTTAACATAAATCGAAAGCGTTGGTGAAACGATGCCTCCGCCTGTTGCCAACAGAAATGCTGGAATATAGATGGGAAGGATTAGCGAGATTCGGCTAAATTTGCGGTGGTTCAATTTGGGTAACTTTCAACAGCGGATTTCTAAATATGCAGACATTTCAGGGAATAGTAGGAACATTCCGACATTTCGCTGGCGGGCACCTATAGCCTTATTCGGAAGAAAGAGCGTGTAGCGCGTCCGCATAGCATGTATACGTCGCCTCATCAAACAGGACAAACTGAATAGATGCTGGCGCGGTGTTGCTCTGTTCCACAAAACTTCTCACCGCTGTCAGCGCAACCAGTGCTGCTTTCTCTGTCGGGTAGCCAAAGATACCAGTACTAATAGAAGGAAAGGCAATGCTCTGAACGCCGTTTTCCACTGCCAGTCGGAGGCTTTCTTGATAACAACTCGCAAGCAGTTCCGGCTCACCTGAATTGCCACCGTCCCAAACGGGTCCGACGGTATGAATCACGTATGTTGCGTGAAGATTGCCTCCTGTCGTAATAACCGCTTTGCCAGTAGGACAGCCGCCTTCACGCGCACGAATCTCCGCACACGCTTGCTCGATCGCATCACCGCCCGCGCGACGTATTGCACCGTCCACACCGCCGCCGCCAACAAGCGCATTGTTTGCCGCGTTCACGATGGTATCAACCGGTGCTTTGGTTATATCCCCTTGAATAAGTTCCAAGTCGGTTTGCGCAATCTGTGTTTTCATTTGATTACCTCCTCTGAATGAAACCGGTTCTGTGTAGTTCCTGTAAGATGAAGGATTCTATGGGCATATCGCTATTTAGTTGCGCGTAGCCAACCCCTTGGTCGGTACAGAAGCGTTGCAAAGTGTCGCAAAATGTCTGTTGCTGATTCTGGTATTGTGAGAGCGTTTCGGGATTGATTGTGATGGCTCTGGTTTCACCGGTTTCGACATCCTCTACCAACCAATCCCCTCCCGTAGATGTGTTTTCCAAGTACACCTGCGGGTTCACCTCCTCAGGGCTTATCAGATGGATAGCTGTGAGCGAGAAGCCGCGTCCTGCGAGCAATTTGAAGCCCTGTTCGTAGCCATTCGGATCCAAAAAATCGGAAAGGACGACGACAGCGCACGGGTGTCGTTGATACATCGGAAGTTGCCTGAGACATTCTGTCAACCGTGTTTGCCCGTGTGCGACAATTGCGGTCAAAACCTTTGTGAGTCGTGAAAATTGTGATGTGCTCGATGCTGGCGGCAGTGCCGCGAAGAGCCGTTCCGCGCAGGTATAAACAGCAACGCTATCGGCGTGTCCCAAAGCGATATACCCTAACGCCGCGGCGATCTGTTTGGCGCACGTCAGCTTGGTCGGGGAACCAAACTCCATAGAACGACTGTTATCAATGAGGAGTGCGAGTGGTAATCCTTCGTCAGCGTGGAAGAGCTTGATAAAGAGTTTTCCCAAACGGGCGTAGATGTTCCAATCGACATGTCGTAGGTCATCGCCGGGTTCATAGACACGGTAATCGGCAAACTCCATACCTACACCTCGGTTCAGACTTCGGCGTTCACCTCTGAATTTACCGCGGAACGAGCGGTTCGATCGGATATGGAAGGGTTCCAGTTGCTTCAGGAATTGCGGTGTAAGCATCTTTTAATTATACCTTGCAGGGGAACGACAGGATTAGGAATTTGACGGTTTTTTGATCAGTATCCGCCTGCGCTGCTTCGCAGTGAGAAGGCAGGTTTATGTCTTTAGCTATTCTTAATACGGGTAGCCCTCTTTTCCTGTAGGAGCGAGTGTTTTTGCTTGGGTGTTTCCGCATGCTCGCGATCTTCACTGGATCCCTAAATCCTTTTTAGGCTCTAATACAGTATTGGACACAATTATCGGAAATAGGTTTATGCAAGTTGGCTTTATCCTAAAGGCTATTTATAGTAGATTTTAGAAGTAATTGCGAGCAGTCAACCCTCTCAATCCTCCTTATCAGGGGGAACTCTCCATCTTGTTCATAGGACATTTACTGGGAAAATGTCCACTTACTTCTGGGTTTCAGCACAGTTTCAGTGGGAAGTCGCGACTGGGAGGTAGTTCCTACAACGGACTCAACAGCGTTATTCCAAGCGGTCGATAGTCTTCCGATAGCGGGCTTCCATCTCAGCCTCTTGGGATTGCAAGTACGCCTGTTCCGAACGGCGCGCTGCCTTGGTCGAAGGGAGAACCGGGATATCAATGTCTGCCGTACTGATCTGGTCGTTGCCCCATTTGTAGGCGACAATTTCACCTTTACTGATGATGAGGTTCATCCCGACATTCGCTTCTACAATTGGTACACCATTTTCACGCGCTCTGGCAAGTACGGTGCGATTCTGTGATTTGTCCTTCGAGCCATAGGAGGGAATCAGTAGGAACTGTGCACCGTCTAAAACAAGTGTACGTGCAATCAGCGGGTTCCACCTATCGTTGCAGATTAAAATGCCGGCGCGTCCGAAAGGTGTATCAAACGCACGAATCGTTTCGCCGATGCAATTGAAGTTCCACGATGGGTGTGTTCCTTCGGCGAACTGCGTTTTGTGATAGGTGCCACAGACGTCTCCGTTGGCATCAATAAACACGGCGGAATTGTAAACAGAAGAGGTTCCGCACCGTTCAGCGAACCCGAAACAGAGACAGGTTTTGAGTTGACGCGCCAACCGACGAAATCGGTGGATATACATGCCATCAAGCGGCTCTGCGATTTCAAGCATTGCTTCTGGCGTGGCTCTGCCTTCAATGACATCCATGACGACATAGCCCTCCAGGACACCTTCAGTCGCCAAAATCAACTCTGGCGCGTCTTTGGCAGCTTCAACGAAGAAAGCCTCCAGCTTCTCGGCGTTGGAGGCTTTATTCCATTTGATAGGTTTCAACGAAATTGCGGAGACTTTAACTGAGTGATACATATTCTAATTATACCTTGCGGAAGAACGACGGCGTTAGGAATTTGATGGTTTTCGATCAGCATCCACCTGCGCCGTTGTCGCACGCTACGTTTTTGGTATCACTAAGAATACAATCCTGTGAATCCTGATGCAGTCCAGATGCCCATAAATAGAAAAACCTATTTCGGATAGGCAGTGTCGAGAGAGAGCACCGCATAACTGGTTGCTAATACAGGGAGTGCCTCCATCCAACGACTTTCCTCATTCGCCCAAGACCCATCGGGTTTCTGGACCCCAATCAGTTTTTCTGCGAGTTCTCGGTACCAATCGTGCGAGATACCTTTCGCGTCCGTAAGAACGGGTTCACCGTAAAGTCGTAATGCCTTCGCCATCGTGTGATAGTTGTAGTACAGACCCTGTGCACCCATGCCGTAGTTTTCTTCGGTTGTGAAGTGTTCTTGAATCCACTTGACAGCGGCTTGTACACGTTCATCGTCCTTATCGACATTGGCGTAGATGAAACTCAATAACCCGGCATACGTCATGCTCCCATAGGAGCGCGGGCTTCCTGCGGTATCAGTTCCGGCTTTGCTCTCACCGTCAGGCGAATAAATAAACCCGCCATCGTTGCCTGCCCATGACTGATCATTGCTTTCACTCCGATTCTGTGTGCGTTCCAGGAACTTAATCGCCTTGTTCCAGACCTCTTGGTCGTCGGAACCGCTCTCTTTCAACGCTTGGATGGCGAGGTTCAGGTTGGAGAGGTCATGCACGGTTTCACGGCTTCCATAACCGATCCCACCGTAATAGACGCTCTCCTCATCTGTGACCTGTAAACTTTTCAGGAACCCTTGCGCCCTTTCAATAATAGGCGCGTATTCTGGGTTGCCGGTTGAGGAAAGTGCCATCACTGAGATAGCGGTATTGTAATTCGGAAGTGCGGGTTGCATCTCGATATCATAGATGGCACCGTCCGGCTGTTGCATCGCAAGCAACCGCTGAAGTCCCTGCTGGATAAAGGGATGCTCTGCCTCCGAGTACTTGTTCTGAGGATGTCGTAAAAAAGCGGTAAGTGCGAGAGCCGTTATACCCGGATGATTGGCGAATAGCCCGTCTTCGGCTTGCTGTCCTTTCAGCCATTCCAACCCGCGGTCGATGCTCGCAACGACCTGCTCGTTTAATTCGTGATAGGCTGATGCGTCCGTCGCGTGCTCCGCCGTTATACCACTCTGGACAACGGTAAGTATGAGGAGCAACGCCAGTATGAATCCACACTGTATTTTCGTTTTCATGCTGTCTCTCCCTTTTGACAAGTTATTTGTTAGTATGATATTAGCAAATACAATGCCAACTCTAAAAGCCTGTTTCGGCGTGAATTCTCGGAATTCAACGGGTAATTGCGTCAAAAAATGAACGCTATTGTCCATAATCTGAACATTTTGATTAGGATCTACTCGTCTTCCTGTAGGAAGGATTTCCAAATCCCGATTCTTAACGGCTTGACATCGGTCGTCGATGAGAAAAGATCCTAATGTCGTCTAAGGTCTTATAAGATAAATTACATGGTGCTATTTTAGGAGTTTTGGATACAGTTAATAACCTTCCTATATCCGCACCGTCTCTCCACTATCTGCAGACTGCATCGCCGCATCATAGACTTGCATGAGTTTGCGAATCTCTTCAGGCTTGACAACCAATTTCTCGCCCTTGTTCAGTACATCCGCAATGTTTTGATAGTAAGATTTCCATGTCGTTTGGACGCTTTCGACGACGAGTTCTCTGTCCTCGCCACCTGCCTCTGTCCAAACCTTAGCATAGTTTTCGGGATCCTGCTGCGCGGCATCGATATTACCGGCTACCATCGGTCCCTCCTGCGGGTCTAAGCCGTATTTGATTAATCCACCTAAATCGCCGATGATATACCAGCGCGGCTTCTCTGCTTTGGAGAGGTTGCCAATCTCAATTTGGTACCGTACATCGTTCTCAAACTTAATGATGAGGTTGGCATAGTTGCCGATATCGATGTCCCATCTTGAGTTGTAGTGAACGTCACAGAATACAGATTCAACGGGTGCCGTTACGAGTTGTAGTGCCTGATCCACGAAGTGTGCGGGCCAATCGTAAAGGATGCCACCGCTCTGGCTTTTGACACCGCGCCAACCACGAGGCGGACCGTATCGCATAATTGCGACCTGAAAAAGGTAAGGCGTTCCGAGCAATCCGTCGTCAATAATCTTTCTGACGGTGTTGTAATCCCAATCCCATCGGCGATTATGAAAGACGCTGAGTAGAACGTTGTTCCGCTCACTCGCTGCAATCATCTCGTCTGCTTCGGCGGTATTCATCGCCATAATTTTGTCCGTGACGACGTGCTTACCGGCGTCCATCGCCTTGATGGAGAGTTCAGCGTGTGTGTCGTGTGGTGTGGCTAATACAACGAGGTCAACAGCGTCATCTTCGATGACTTCATCAATCGTTTGGTACATCTGTACGTTTGGGTATGCCTCGTGTGCGGCTTCACGGCGTTCGGCGTCCCGTGTCGCAATGGCATAAAGATTCAGTCCATCTGCGAGACCGACGAGATAGGTATGAAAAGCGCGTCCAGCATATCCGTAACCAATAACGGCTGTGTTTACCATATTTCTAATGTTCCTTGCGGTCATTTACGTCCCTTTTATATACAGTAATTGATGTGAGAATCCAGTCTCACCGATGGTGAGACTTCAAAATTTGGGTTTTCCAAAGAAAAAATAGGAAATCAGAGCACCGAAGGTTCTCCAATCAACGGGCAGAAGCCTAAGTTCGACAAAGAGTACCTATGTGCTGAACCTCTTTGAACTACCCCAGGGGAAGTTGAAAAATCTTTTATCATTTTTGATCGTTCAGGGTCCAGTCGTAGTCTAAATAGCGTAGTTTAACATCTGTTGATTCCAAATATTCCGCGTCTTCCGGCGGTAAGTAGTCGGCGAGAAAATCCGCTACGCCGTCGTAACCTTCCTTGAAATCGTCTTCATACCATTTGAAAATTTTCGAGACATCGACGTGGCGTTTCGCGCGATCAATCCGAACATGTTCAGGATTCCGAAGAAAGTTGAGCGTTGCAGTCTCAAGACGCTCCTCAATCGTCTCGGCAGAATACGCGTGAGTCCACAAAGGCGGGCAACTCTTCGAAGCACATACAAGCACAAAGTGGACACGTGGATCCACGAATTCTGTGCGGACAATGTCGTGTTCAATTTGATCCGGACTGTATACCTTACCCGCAACGTGGAATTTCAGTCGAGAGAAAAATCCGTTGAAGAGTTTAACCTTTCGGACACTCGTTATCGGATAGTGATCAACAACGCCTTTAATAACAAGTGCGTTGTAAGCGTTCACCCAAAACACCAGTTGCGCATTATAGGATAACGCCTCTGGATTCGCAACAGCCAATAGGTCCAGATACGCCTCAAATTTCTCAGGTTTCGCCTTCAGTTTTGTATAATCGACCTGTCCCTTTTCATCGACATGTTCCCGCAAAACCTGATCAAACAGGTCATGAGAGAAAACAGTGCCTTCCGCGGGTTGCTGGGTTCGTGAATCCGTTTCGACACGGTAGTGATAAAGAAAAAGGATGCTGCATAAGGATAAAAGTAAAAGACATACAATTAGGATACGTTTTTTAACAGTCATCAGTCTTCGGTTGTCAGTTGTCAGTTATAGTAACTCAAGTTGCTACTTACAAGATTTTAGGTAGACAGCGACCTTTTTGATTGAAAATGGTTCATGAATCGCAGGCGTTTTATAGCGTAG
>JAPOOP010000674.1 GCA_026713385.1 Candidatus Poribacteria bacterium
GGGCAAACTGCCGCCAACTGGAATCGCTCAGGTTGCGTTGTCGCTGGTAGCCTCCTTTTGCGTACCTGCGGTAGCAAACGCGGAGAAGCGTTTCGTTGGATTCAATGCGCCACACTTCGGACATGTCGGGGGACATTTCGGAGGTGTGTTGGCATCACTGACGCGTTGAAGCACCTCAAATTCAGCTGTACAGTTATTACAATGGTATTCAAAAATTGGCATCGTTTTTCCTCTAAGCTGTGGTAGGTCGGATGATGAGCTTCACCTTTGTGCCTTTAGGTGGGATTACATCGGTATTGACACGATACGTCCGATCATCGGTGCCAGTAGGTAAGGGGTGGTTGAAAAGTGAATCTGGGTCGCGATAGACAGCGATAATGTTGTGAAAGAGCTGGGCAGTGAATTGATTGTTTTTAAGCCGTCCACCTGTGAAGACCCATGGTGTCTCTTGCATGGGCTGCTTCGTAAAGGCATTCCAGACTAACTCTCTTGCGCGGCGCGAGACCACCTCGTCGCCTTGGTTCCATTCTACCCAGATGTCAACAGGTGCTCCCGTAGGAGTTCTCGGATCACCTTCAACCGAGAGATTCATACCGGGCGTAAAATCTAAAACCCCGAGTGCTGTAAGTATGTAAATCGGTTCTGCATCAACGATTAAAACGCTTTCATGTGTTTTGCCGAGTTTACCGCAGGCAAAGAATTCGATATTGGCATCTCCACCCACAATGTTAATTTCACCCGGCACGGTTACCTCGCGTTTACTGGTATCAAAAACAACGTTGCCGAGTTGAAAAATATTTTCGGTAATTTGCTTGGGTTTTGCTAACTGAACATCTGTTGCTGCAGTGGATTGTGGAAAGACTGTGAGTTTTTCCGTAGCACTATTATCGCTTTCGTCTGCATCCGAGAAATCAATGCGTGCTACAAATTCTATCTTACCTTCCATTGCGGGTGCCCAATCGGCAGAAATGACGGTCTCTGCGAGTTCAGGAGTCCAAAGGACATCGGTTGTAGCAACTTTCTCATTATTGACATAAAACCCGACGTTGAGAATCTCGTCAAGAGGGGTTCCCGTATTCCGAAGGGTTGCACTCAGTCGCACGACCTCGCCGACGCGTGGCGTAGGTGGTGAAAACCGGAGGCTCCGTGGAACAATCCCGATATTCGGCTCTGTTGGACCTACCAAGGCATGGCTTAAGGACATCACAGCAAAACAAGTCGACAAAAAATCACTCTCAGATCCGCGCCATCTCCCATCAGCTTCTTGTTGTGTTACCATCATCTGTGAGATTTCATTGTACCAATCGTAACCAGCTAATGTGTCTAAAGTTGGAGGGATATCACAAAACCGTTGCAGGGAAAGTAGATAGTAGTAAAGCCACGAGTTAGAGCCGGGATTCCGGGTTAAAGTCCAATGCTTTTTGACCCACTCAATGCCCCTCTGAACCTGAGGATCGTCGGCGGAAACCCCGCACGCACGAAGTGCCCACAACCCAGTGGCAGTCATGCTACCGTAGACACCTATTGCCCATGGCGAGCCGTCATCAACTAAATTGTAGAGCCATCCACCGGTTTCGGTTTGATTCCGGCGAATCCACTGCTCGGCACGTACCCATGTGTCAGGAGGAATATCAAGCCCCCACTGCTTCGCGGCATAGAGTGCGTAGATAACCATGTTCATATGCGCGCCATCGGCAGTAAAACCGTACCCCCAACCCCCATCGTCGCGTTCGTCTGCGAACTCACTGCCGCTGATAGGGAGTTGCTTTTTGATTAACTGATTCACAGCAAACTGGGCGCGCTCTCTGTACGCAGCATTTTGTGTTGCGACTAAGGCTGGAATAATCACGGCAGATTGATAAACAGCGAATTCGTTCCAGTTCTGCGCCAAGAGAAACTCTAAGCCTTTTTGCACTGATGGGTGCGAAGGCGTACGCCCTGTTGCAAACAACGTTTGCAATGCCAATGCCGTTTCTTGCGTCTGATCTTCACCGAAGTTCCACGCCTTGCCTGGAATGAAGTTTTCAGCGAGTCCTTTTAGGCTTGCTCCACAAGTAATGCAGATTAAGATGAGTTGGTTTTCAGTTCCACACTGTAGACAGGTCCGGCTATGCTTTCCCTGTTGTGCTTCTATCCAAGCAACACCTTTTGCTATAGCGTTCTGTATCTGTTCAGAGGTTACAGGTGGAAACGTCCGCGACTCAGCGACGAGGGTCGCCTGGGTAAGGTTGTTTGCTGTATCCGTTTCTTCAATGTGTTTTGCACCGGTTGGGTTGACGACGGCATAGATTTCGGTCTGACCGGGAGGTGGTTGCCACTGTGTTTTCACCCGTCTACTCTTTCCGGGTTTTAACTCTAATATCACATCCTTACAGACTATTTGGAGCGGTTGTGTCGCCGGATCCGCCTCGTAAAGGTTAACAACCAGATCTTGGTTCATCGTTTGTGAGCCGTCGCCAACATTCTTCACCTCAACTGAGATCGTAATCTCTTCTCCTTCAATCGGTGTTGGATTGGAAAAGGAGATACTATCAGCGTCAACACGGAAATCCGGCAGTTGTGCGAATCCGTTTGTGGTAAGGGAGGCAACAACAAACATCCCGATTACCAACCTTAACAGTAGATTTCGGAAACCTACACGCTGCGTCAAACGAAGACACTTAATCATGATGCACCTCACATGTGTCAAAGAAGTTGTTATCATGTCGGCGAATGCCACAACCAAATTTTGATTTATCCTTCAAGGAGGCGAGCGTGGCAACACAATTCCTACCGATTTTAAATTAGTTTCCTGACCAGTACCCAACGGAAACCGAGGAAGGCTGTGGGATAGGATTTTTGAACATTGCCTGTCCGGCAGACGTCCATTTACTAATCTCGCCTTGAAATGTCTCACCGAGCAGATCCGCTATCCAAATACCACCATCTGCAGGTGAAACGCTGATCGCCACAATTGCCATCCCTGCAAGAAATTCAGCCTTTTTCGTCCCATCTACGCCCAAGTTGATTAGCATTGACTGTTGTGAAACGACCCAAAGGCTTCCATCCATTGGATTGATACGGGGTGACGTAGGATTCGGAATATCGGTAATTTCTACGAGTGTTTGCCCACTGGCTGAGACCCGCCTCAGAACACTGTATTGGCTGTCGGCGATCCAAGCATTTCCCTCGTAGTCAACGGTCACACCTTTGGGTTCACCCATATTTTGGGCATCAACTATTTTATTTCCTGCCGCATCGTAGCGGGCGATAGGACCTCGGGCGTTTGTTATCCACGCCGATCCGTCCTTGGGGTTTACAGCCACTGCGGGCTCATGGGCGGGAATTGTAGCGATAACTTGGACACCATCACCGGATACTTTTTTAACAGCATCAAGCCCTGCGATCCATGCGGAACCATCGGCAGGATTAATGGCTATCATATTCGGACGATTGATATCTGGAATCGCGAGAAAATCACCGCTGTTCGGATTATAACGATAAACAGTATTTGCCGCTGAGACCGCGATCCAGACAACACCATCTGCTGGATTCACTTCGGCAGCACTTGCTTGTGGTAAATTCGGAATAACCTGTGGATCAGCGTTTCCATCGGCATATAATTTATAAACTGTATCTCCTTTACTTACTACCCAACATTCTCCATTATATTGTCCGTGGCTGATGGTAACGCATAGAACCGACAGCACCATTGCCCAAAACATCTTCTTCATGATTCGTATCTCCTCATTTTACTATATGCGCTTTGTAAGCGCGCAATCTATGATTCATAAGAGCGCGCTGTACGCGACGCTTTCATTTTTAAATATTAACATAGTTTCTGTTAATTTTGCAAGGACTTTCGTGTATCTGTGTGATGTACCTATCGTGCTTAGGGCATTAGCGGAATAGAGTAATTCCGATTTTCTCTTTTTTCTTGATTTTTTTGAGAAAGTCGTGTATACTAAACGAAAAGTATTGGATCGGACAGTTCACTGGATGCGTTTAAAGACTTATATCACTTTTTGGATTGGAAAAGAAAAATGGAATTTATCTCAGCGAATA
>JAPOOP010000675.1 GCA_026713385.1 Candidatus Poribacteria bacterium
ACGCGAAAGAATACGACAGTCGGCGCGACCAACCGTTTGTTGATTTCTCGCGTAAACTCGGCGTATTTGGTTCGGGAGTAGGTGTTATCTTTCAGTTCAACTGCACAGAAAAGGAAACTGTCTGTGTTTCCCTTATCGAAGGAAGTTGCTTCAAAAAGCGTCTGCTGCAAGTCATCGGAGACTTCGTCGCTTGTAAATTGGAATACGAGTTGCACGGATTCGGCAGTGTCGCGAAATTCTTGTTCAGTCTTGGTGTTCAGGTTCAGTGCTTCAAATTCTCGTATGAAGTCGTCCACACTTCCTGAGAGTTCAAGTGTGCGTTCGCTGCGGTAGCCTATCGTTGCCAAGAGGTTTTTTGATTTTTCTAAAAGATCACCGATGGATATTGCTGCTAATGCAGATTTTATCGCTTCCTTGTTCATTATGCTTGTTCCTATAAAAAATGGGGTGGCAGTGTGTGCCAACCCCTATTACTTCCGACTGTTTGTGGATAGATCCTAACGACTTGTGCAGTTTTATGCACGAATATGCACCTCTGTTTCTTGAAACGTAGGGTCAATCGAGGTTATGATCGCGGTCTACGACATCTATAGGCGCGACTGTAGATCCATCAGTGGCGACTGCAACAGATGTGTTTGCGGTTTCTAAAGACTCAATAGGAAGACAGCATCCTAAAGCACTGAGGACGGTGCTAAGCGTGTCAGTCTTTGGTGCTTTAGTCCTATCTAATACTTCTGATAGGACGTGTGGTTCAAGGTCTATTTTCTTGGCGAGTTCAGAAATTCCGTCCTGTGCTTCAACGACATACTGAAGCGCCAACTGAATTATGGCGAGATTCCCGTGGATCTGATACTCTTCCATGACTGCATCGAGAAACCCTCCCACCTCTTCTTGTTCCTTGAGTTGTTCTACCATGAAGGCATGCCATGTTCCGTAGATTTTCATTTGCGCGTGGATGTCAACTATGTAAATAAGTGACTAATATGATGACGGAGTCGGTGTAAAAGTTTTTTGATATGACTTGGAGGATTGTCGGGGATGTCAGCTGTATTCTCTACCTCATTTGATGTTTCTGTACGTAACTCTTCCCACCGCTGTTTCGCGAGCACTGAGACTTCCTCCGATATCCCTTTTTTCTTAAGATAATCATCAAAGTTACTACCACGGTGCTTATTCATGTGATTCACTCCTTGCTTTCCATAGTTCATTTCGCCTTCGTGCCAGACGCAAATCCTTCTGTGGTGTTTTTTGGGATTTCTTAATAAAATCGTGGAGAAGGATTAACTCGCCTGCTTCAACGGTAAACAAAACTCGCGCAATACGTTTTCCATCGCTGATGCGACTGCGAATTTCCCACAAATTTCCTTCACCTCGCAACTTTTTAACGAGACTTGTCCGCAGGACAATTGGCCAATGTTCTGCAACAACTACTATATCAGCATCAATTCTTCTTTCATCCTCTCCTCCGAGTCCTTCAAGCCATGCTCTTACAGGTTCGTTTCCCGAATCTGTACGAAAAAAGACAACACTAAGTTTAGGTTGGACATTCATAAAAAGCGTAATTCCTAACCATTATCATTATACCGTATATTGCTATATCACATCAAGAGAAGTCGAAATAAAAATCCTATCCTACCAAGTATGAGGCTAAGCAATCACCAGCCACGTTACCAGTTCAAAATCGCTGGAGTCTCTGGGGACTTCGGATGCGACTGGCAGTTTGAAACCGCGTGTTCCACTTCTACCGAGATTTTTGGTTTGCGTTTTTTGATGTGATCGTGTGATGTGTGCAATCACAGCGTTCAGCAGTTTGTTGTAGTCTTCCATATTCTGACCGTGTTGGGTCTCTTGGTCGAATTGGAGGCATAACTCTCGCAATTCATCACTCTTGCCGACAGCCACGGTTTCAAACAGATCCAGCACTTGCTTGGCGTTTGCACACCCGTAACGGATGTCACCGTTTTTGCGGATGTAGACGGTGTAATATGGATAGATAGGACTCGGTGTCTTTTTTTCCATATCCGTC
>JAPOOP010000676.1 GCA_026713385.1 Candidatus Poribacteria bacterium
ACGGCGCAGGCGGGTCTACGGAGAGGGACTTCATACATTAAACTGACTTGACCGAACCGCAAGGAATAATTAAAAGATGGCAAAAGCAACATTTAGAATCTGGCGTGGTAATACGGATGGCGCGGAATTTGTCGATTATGATACCGAGGTTTCTGAAGGGATGGTGGTTTTAGATGCTGTCCACCGCATTCAAGCCGAACAAGCAAACGATATGGCTGTTCGATGGAATTGTAAGGCAGGAAAATGCGGATCCTGCTCCGCTGAAATCAATGGGCAACCGAAATTGATGTGCATGACGCGCCTCAATGATGTACCCCTTGATGAACCCGTTACAGTCGAACCGATGCGTGCATTCCCGCTCATCAAAGATCTCGTTACGGATGTCTCGTGGAACTACAAAGTTAAAGAGAAAATGAAACCATTCACGCCACGACCCCCTGATGCTGAAGATGGCACATGGCGGATGGAACAGGAAGACATTGACCACATCCAAGAGTTTCGGAAGTGCATCGAATGCTTCCTCTGCCAGGATGTCTGTCATGTTCTTCGAGAACACGATCTTCATGACGAATTCATCGGACCGAGATTCTTCGTTTACGCCGCTTCCTTGGAAATGCATCCGATTGACACGGAAAACCGGTTGGAGGAGTTGAAGGATTCGGATGGTATCGGGTATTGTAACATTACCAAATGTTGTACGAAGGTCTGCCCGGAACATATCACGATTACGGATAACGCCATTATTCCGCTTAAGGAACGCGTCGTTGACCAATTCTACGATCCGATTAAAAAGCTGTTCCGCGTCTTCAGTCAGTAAGGCATACTAATTGGAGAGACTTGAGTAACAGTGAATTGGAAGCACAGTTTACAACCCTGCTGTAAAGTTATCAGTGAACTAAAGGTTCTAATTTGATCCCAAAATAAATTGACCTTTCTCAGAATTTGTGGTAAACTTTGCCTATCTTCGATGAAAGTGCCGTAATTGTATTATGAGCCATCGTGATGGAATCCTTGTTGAACGGAAGGTTACGTACGCCCTTGAAGCAGATGGGGAATTTTACTTAATTGAGAACGTGCCAGCCCGAGTCAATGTTGAAACAGGAGAACAATACTTCTCCCCAAAGACGGTTGACCGTTTGCGGCAGGTAGTGTTGAGACATCAGCAACCTGATCGGACTATTACGCTGCCTGTGTATGAGTACACGGAATTGGCATAATAGTGCCGAAAAATTACGCTTGATACTGCGGAGATGCTAAAATCATGGGAACCAGCAAAAATGATATTTTAAGAGTTGGTGTGATTGGACCCGGCGGTGCAGGACGAGGAAACACACTCGGTTTCGCAACACGTCCGGACGCTGAAGTCGTTGCCGCTGTGGACACCCACGAAGCGAGTTTGGACGCTTTAGAAAGTGGGCTTCAAGAACGGGTTGATGGCTATAAAGCAAATAGTTTCAACCGCTACCTCGGTGAATACGAATTCGTGGAAATGCTCAATCACGAAGATCTGGATATAGTCGGTGTATTCTCACCGCACTCCCTGCACGATATTCATGTGAAATACGCGCTCCGCGCTGGTTGTCACGTTATCGTCGAAAAACCGATGGCGAATGTCGTTGGCGATGCAATCGCTGTAACCAAAATCGCAATGGGCAGTGGATTACACCTTGTCGGTGGGTATCAACGGCATTACGAGGATACCTACATGGCAGCGAGACGCGCAATCGCTGAGGGACGCATCGGAAACCTCCAGAAATTTGAGGTTTATATGGCACAGCGGTGGGGTGCGGGCGGATGGCGAGGGAATCCACGCTTTTCCGGCGGTGGACAGCCCAACGACTCAGGAAGCCACCTTCAAGATATATTCTTATGGATGACGGGTGCCTTGCCCGCCGAGGTCTACGGAACGACCGACATGAAGTTTGAAGACGATGATGGCAACCTCGTTCCAAAGTTCGTTGAAATTAATTCTTATTCCGATGTAACACTCGATAACGGTGCCGACGGCACAATCACTATCCTCGGCAACACACGCGTCGGGTTTGAAGAATGGGTAATTCTGGAAGGGGATGAAGGAACGATCGAAATCAAAAACGGCATTCGCTATACTCCGGAAGGTGGCGAGTCAGAGCCACTTGCTTATCCTCGTCCGGAAGGGTACCCTCGCAGCAAAGTCGACCAACTCGTCGGTTTAGTGAAAGGTGAGTACCAGACGAACTACACCTCTGGCATCAATGGGGTACGCACCAGTTGGTTGACAAATTCGATCCTCGAAGCGGGTAAGGGTCCCGACGCGAAAAACAGAGTGAATTGCGACAACCTCATCCAGAAAGAGGGCTACACTCGGCAAGAAGTTTTAGAATTGATTGATGAATGTGCATCCAAATCATGCTACTAAAGCGTGGATGCTTATTCACGTAAGCTTCTTTAAACCGAGTCAATATGAAAAAGGAGAAAGACCGTGAAATTTTCGGCACAACTCGCAACCAAGATGTATGATCGCTGGCAAAAACGTGCTGTTAAAAGTATGAAGTATTGCTCGCTTGTGGCTGTTATTTTGGTCGCATTGGTCCAAATCAGTTGCGTACCCGGTAGCGCGCTACGCACTGGAGAAAAACTCGTTGCGGAGAAAGACTATCCAGGTGCGATAGCGGCGTATCAAAGTATTGTGGATGCCAAACCCGGTACACCCGAAGCACTTCAGGCACAAGTCGCTATAGGCAAACTTTTCATCGATCGGATGGATCAACCCGCAGAAGGCATCAAAGCCTATGAAGCAGTCATTGCCGCTGCCCCGGAAAGCGACGAAGCCGCTGAAGCATCTTATGAACTCGGTATGCACTACTACCGACAAAAGGATTTTAAAGCCTCCCAAACCCAATTTGACGCAGTTGTTAATAACTTCCCACAACTCGAATTGAGCCACAACGCTCAACTGATGCTGGCGAAAAGTTTTGAAGAGGCAAATGATTTTGAACAGGCGGTAGAGGTATTTGATAATTTCGCAAATCGGAACCCTCGTAGTGAACGTGCCGCACTGGCGATTGCCAATAAAGGGCGAATCCAACGACAGCACCTCAAAAACGAAGAGGAAGCGAAACGCACTTATCAATCACTCGTTAAAAGATATGGGAAGGTCGAGGGTGCTGAAAAAGAGATTGAGAAAGCAAAAGAGGAACTGACAGACCTCAAGGCAAGCATTCCGGAGGCAGATGACCCATTAGCAACACAGTACGGCAGAGCCTTGGCGCGACAAGAAGCAACTCGTGAACGGGATCGACCGCGCGGCGGTGTTGAAAGAAGTCGCGCCATGGGGAATGTCGATCTGCAAATCGCAGACTCCGGTTTCGGGGTGAGCGCGTCAGAGGTCATGCGGAATTTCGGCGGGCAGGGTGGTATCGCAGGCGATGACCAAGGCAGTTACTATGATGCTGAACTTATGATTGCCAACTTCTTCTACGGTGATGAAAGTTACCGTGACGCAGGCGCGTTATATTTCGATGCAATTGCCCGCGCAGAAGCGGCGAAAGTGAAAATTGACCCATATACCTACCTCAAACTCTCAATTTGCTACCGGAAACTCGGAATGCATAAGCGCGCGAGAGAGGTTCTCAAAAAGGCAGCGCGCCGAGATGGGGGGGTCATTCAAGCCGTCATCGACACCGGACGGAATCACTACACTTCTGAATCGTATGAGAGGGCGATAGAAACCTACACTTCTGTTCTTGGAATGGCAAAAAGCAAAGATTCCGAGATTTACTGGTTACTTTCGCTCGCACACAAAAAATTAGGTGAACCCGAGAAGGAACGAGAGGTTCTTGAGCAATCTGTAGCGGCGAACACTCAGAATTTGGATGCGCTACAAAGCCTTGCCGAAGTCCTCCACTATCGATTGAAGGATCGGAAAGCCGCCGCAATCTTTCAAGATCTCGTTGACCAGAAAGGCGATTCGTATATCGGCTCTAAAACCCTCGGTGACCTCACCTATAAGTACGGGAATTATGTGCAATCCCGTGCCAAGTATAGAGCCGCCGCACGGACAGCGAAACGGTTGCTCGACAAATCGGAAAGCGAAGTCGAAAAACAAAAACTTCGCAATCAGGTCGTTTATGCGACTATTCTCGCCACACGTGCCACCTATCACCTGAAGAAGTTGGAAGACGCGCAGAAGATGATAGATGAATTGGCAGCAGCGTATCCCGAACACGCGTTAATCCCTTACGGTAGAGGTGAATTGGCACTTTTAGATGGCGATGCGGAAACTGCTATTGCTGAATTCAAAGCGTCCATTGAGAAAAACCCACTTTCTGACATTCCGCTGATAGCTCTTGGCGAGTACTATATCTCACAAGGGTTTAATGACGACGCTATAGCCCTTTGGGAAGGCTACTTGGCAAAAAACCAATATAACCAGAACGTCCGTCGTAGCCTTAATAAATTGAAAGGTGCAGACGGAGAATAAGTGTTGTAAAGTGCGCGGTTGAAAAACCGCGCTATCCATCACTATTTCAGAAGAATCAATCTTTTTGGAAAAAAACTTGACCTTTTATCGTCAATCGTGTATAATTAACAGTTAAGGTTCTTAACTTCCTACGCGCAAGCACGCTTTAAGGGTGCGATTCGCAGCTTTCCCCTGATGAAACAGTGCAAACTCCGAAAAAAGCGTCCTTTGAGGAAAAACGAGTCACTGGTTGTAAGGTCGTGCCTGCAACGCCAGTTTTGATATGGAAAACCAATCGGCACCTTTAGGTCGAAACCACCTTCTAACACGTATCTCGAAGCAACCATACAAGAAACACTCCAACGGGCAACGTTGCACCTACTCCATTGATATCCCTGTATACCCTGTATTTTGCTGTGTTGCATATCTCAACGGCGTAGCATGTCGCTTACAAGCGCGTTTTCAGAAGCCTCATGCGTTTGGTTGGAGTGTCATGCCAAATTAACCGGTTTTGTGGTAAACCTCAGTTTTCGTACCTCGGTTCTGTTACGCGATATATTATTAAACGACAGAGTAGTGAAACCCGGTAGGTGTGGTTTTCAATAGCGAACCGAAAGTGATAGAAACCAACTTCAGTAAATTATTCTATATCAGCCCCGATTCCATTTTAACCTCTTCTTTGTATCCTATTTTAGCGACTGCTTCAAATTGCGAACCCATTTTTAACATATCGCATATTTGAGCGGAAACAGAGAATTCACTGGGTGGTTAGATGAACGCCATGGTGAAACGATTACCGTGGAGCCGGGCATAATGAGGAGTATTAGAAACTATGGAGAGCTTGGACATTGGCAAGCTCCAAGAGATGGAGTTCTCGGAACTCAAAGACTTTGCCCAGACGCTCGGAGTGACCGAATACAACGGGTCTCGGAAAGAGGAATTGATTAACGAAATTATAGAGGCTAAATCTGAGGAGGATACCCAATTTTACGGTGGTGGGGTCTTGGAAATCCTTGATGACCGCGACCAACACTACGGTTTTCTCCGTTCATCGCGCTCCAATTATTTGCAGAGCAACGAGGATATTTACGTGTCCTCATCGCAAATCCGGCGATTTGATTTACAAACCGGACACGTCGTTGAAGGGGTAATTCGCCCCCCAAAGAAGACGGAGAACAAAGCAGAGCGCTATTTTGCAATGTTACAAATTGAGAAGGTTAACGGAGAAGTCCCTGAAGCCGTCAAGCAGAAAATCCTTTTCAAAAACCTAACACCTATACACCCGTACGAAAAATTGAAACTGGAACACAATCAGTCAGAGTATGGGACTCGTATGGTGGACCTAATAGCACCAATCGGAAAGGGACAACGCAGTTTGATTGTTGCCCCTCCTTATAGTGGTAAGACCACGCTGCTGAAGAATATTGCCGCCGGCATTGAAGCGAACCATCCAGAAGTCATCCTCATCTTTTTACTCATTGATGAACGTCCCGAGGAAGTTACAGATGTTGCTCGTTCTGTCAACGGAGAAGTCATTAGTTCTACTTTTGATGAACATCCCGAACGACACATCCAGGTCGCAGAGATGGCGATTGAAAAGGCGAAGCGGTGGGCGGAATACGGAAAAGATGTCGTCGTTCTGTTAGACAGCATGACCCGGTTGGCACGTGCGCATAATGTCATGACACCACACAGCGGAAAAACGCTGAGCGGTGGTTTAGATGCTATGGCATTTGTGAAACCGCGTCAGTTCTGCGGCGCAGCTCGGAAATTTGAAGAAGGTGGAAGTCTAACGGTTATTGCATCTGTACTCGTCGATACGGAAAGCCGACAAGATGAATACATCTACGAAGAATTCAAAGGTACTGCTAACATGGAAATTCACATGGAGCGTGCTTTGTTGGATCTCCGCATCTATCCACCGATTAATATCGAAAAGTCGAAAACACGCCGTGAGGAACTCTTATTGGCACCAGATGTTCTTAACAAAATCTGGGTGCTGCGGAAATTCACAAGCCAGATGGACAGCGCGGAATCCCTCGAAATGCTCATTGAGCAATTCGGCAAAACTGGCACAAATGCAGAATTTCTCGAACGCATGGTAGACAATGCGACTTACAGTAATGCGTCAGTGAGAACCAACGCTCGTCCGAAGCGATGAGCGCGAATTCCTACATGTCTACACTTCCGCGTCTCAAAAGCGCGGCTACAAGAATATTAGAGAATCGTAAATAGACGGTTCAAAAATTTTGAATTCAAAGGAGAGCATTATGAAAACCGAAATACATCCGGAAATGGTAGAATGCGTTATTACATGCCTTTGTGGTGCGACCCATAAAACGCTTGCTATTCAACCAGCGATGCGGGTAGATATTTGTGGAAAATGCCACCCATTCTACACTGGACAACAAGCTCGATTTATCGACACTGCCGGACGCGTTGAAAGTTTCCGCCGACGTTACGGGCTCACCGAAGACGATAATTAGATATATCGTTTCATAGGTCCGTCTATCGATCGGTGTTCCAAGGAAAAGTGCCCGTGCCTTAACAATAGTAGGCACGGGAAATGCCTAACTGCTTATGGAACAATAATCAAGCAAGGGTAGAGATCTGCCCTACGTTCCAAAATGTAGACAAGCATCTCTTAACTTTTAACAGTTAACCGCAAGTTTTGACTTGCAAGCGGTGACAAAAATGTTTGAGAAACTCAAGGATATTGAAAACAGATACGCTGAAGTCGAAAGGGCACTTGGAGACCCAGCGCAAATTTCAAATCAACAACGATTAATGGAGTTATCTAAAACTCACGCGGAACTCTCGCCAATTGTGTCCACTTATCAAGAGTACCAGCAGTTAGAATCGGCATTTGAAGAGACACTTCTTCTCATAGAGTCGGAAACGGATGCGGAAATGCTCGGATTAGCACAGGAAGAATTAGAGGCTCTTACTACGAAAAAAGAGAAACTTGCTGAGGAACTTAAGATTCTCATCATTCCGAAAGATCCGAACGATGAAAAGAATGTCATCATTGAGATTCGGGCAGGGACTGGTGGGGAAGAAGCCAGTCTTTTCGCAGCTGAATTGTTTCGAATGTACACCCGCTATGCTGAACGTCAGAGCTGGAAGTTGGAACTACTCAGTTCAAATGCAACTGGCTTAAAAGGATTTAAAGAGGTCGTCTTCTCAATTACAGGGCAGAACGCATACAGCCAACTGAAATTTGAAGGCGGTATACATCGTGTACAGCGAATTCCGGCAACCGAGGCAAGTGGACGCATTCATACATCTGCCGCCACGGTAGCCGTTCTCCCTGAAGCAGAAGCACTTGATTTAGCGATTGATGAGGCAACCGAATTACGTATTGATACCTACCGATCTTCAGGTCCTGGTGGACAAAGTGTTAACACAACCGACTCCGCTATTCGTATTACCCACCTGCCGACGGGACTCGTTGTGACATGCCAAGACGAAAAATCTCAACATAAAAATCGTTCCAAGGCGATGAAAATTCTCCGGGCACGTCTCCACGAACAAAAACAATCTGAACTTAACAGTGAAAGAGCTGAAACCCGCAGATCTATGGTCGGTACTGGCGATAGAAGCGAGAAAATTCGCACCTATAATTTCCCACAATCTCGTGTAACTGACCACCGGATCCAATTCAGTTCCTATCAACTTGATTCCGTTTTAGATGGCGACCTACAAACATTTATTGAACGGCTAACAACTGCCGATCAGGCGGAGAGGTTGAAAGAGGCTTAAGCCTCCAGTTAAGGAACACGGAACTATGCCGAATAAAATGTGGCGCGTCGTGGATCTACTCGATTGGACAGTGGGATACTTTCAACAGCACAGCATCCCGAATCCGAGATTAGATGCGGAGGTATTGCTTGGACACTTGCTCGAAAAAAGCCGCCTGCAGCTCTATCTCCATTTTGAAATGCCCGTCTTTCAAGAACACCTCACACCGTTCCGAGAACTCATCAAAAAGAGAATCGCACACACACCTGTTAGCTACCTAACGAATCACAAAGAGTTTATGTCCTTGGATTTCTATGTAGATGAACGGGTCCTCATTCCGCGTCCAGAGACAGAACAGCTCGTTGAAACTATTCTCACGACAAAAACGGAAGATTCTCAGCGTTTACTGGAACTCGGTACAGGGAGCGGTGTGATTGCTACGAGTCTTGCGGTACAACAACCAGAATGGGAGATCGTTGCGACGGACATCTCTGAGTCCGCCCTCGCCGTTGCTCGTAAGAACGCTGAAACACACGCGTGTGGAGCGCAAATTGAGTTTTTGTCTGGAGACCTGTTTGAACCGATAGAAGCAATAAACACGAATGGCGACACACGATTTGATTGGATTGTCTGTAATCCACCGTATATCAAAAATACAGAACGTGCCGCCTTGAGTCCGGATGTCCGCGACTATGAACCTGAAGTTGCCCTTTTTGCTGGAGATGACGGTCTTGCCGTTATTCGTCGATTAATTGCTGAGGCACCCAAATATCTCACACCCGGTGGTAAACTAATCCTTGAAATCGGTGCAGCGCAAGCCGACACCGTTCAAACGCTTCTGGATGCTGAATCTGCGTACTGCACGTATGAACTGCTCAAAGACTATGCGGGGAAGGAACGGGTTGTTTTTGCGAGTATCTCATAAAGACGCATTTTAGTTTTTGTGCTGCAGTCATGATCGTCCGATCGTGGCTTTCCAATTTGAATTAAAAACCGAATTTTGGCTGGCTGTACACACCTTTATGGTATGACCGGGGCGTTTTATGTGCGCGGCTCAGACAATTATCCATAAATTTTGAGAAAAATTTGTTTTTTTCTTGACATATTTTGTGAAAATTTTATATAATAAATTAACCTTTTTCTCATAAGTCTATTAGGGAACGTTGGTAGCGCGTTAATTCTCCGCGGCGTGCCATTCTTTTCGTTTTTTGAAACGTAGTAGATTTTGTTGACGTTACATTGTATAGCCTGCTGAAACAGGATCCTTATAGGCGAAGGAGCAGATTTGAATGGCGCGCCAAATATCTAATGATTTATCTGCTGTCGAAGATACCTATCTCGCGACACAAGCGAAAGCAGGCAACGAAGCCGCATTTAGGCAATTATTCGACAAGCATTATAAATGGGTATATAACAAAGCCTACCGAATGCTTGGAAATTATCAAGATGCTGAAGAGGTCGCCTCGGATGTGTTCGTTAAAGTTTGGCAGAAGCTGGGCAAATGGGACACAGAACAGGGTAGTTTTCAAGCATGGTTAAATACGGTGGCTCGAAATACTATTATCGATGCAATACGGAAACGGGACAGGATTCGGGAACATCCTCTTGGCGGTTCGCCTGACGAGGATGAACAACCCTTAAGTAAATACGAAGATCCGCGCCCGGGTCCCGAGCAAGAATTAGAAGCCGCAGAAGCGCAACAGATTTTGGAGAATGCCCTTGAACAGGTAACGAAACCAAATCATCGGATTGCGTGGATGTTGCGGCACTTAGAAGGGTATAGTATTGCAGAGATTGCCCGCATTCTCAACCGTAAGGACGGCACTGTGAAAATCTGGATTTTTCGGTGCACCGAGGAATTGCGGAAGATTCTGATTGCAAAAGGCATTCAGTGGATATATTAATTTGGAGGATTAACTTATGCGCTTCTGGAGGAAATGGCGGAGGACCGGCATCTCGGCAGATGACTTAAAAAAGGCAGAGATGTTGGAAGCTTATACGTGCTGGCTGAAAAACGGAAAGTTATCACGTAAGCAGAAACGTCTTCTAAAGGAAATTCACAACTTTCCGGAACTTCAGCCATTGAAACAATTAATAGACTTCTCACACTACCGATTTGAGGAAAGAGAGAATATCATGCCGCCGCCTGGTGCCGAGCAACGCGCTCGCGAACGTGTAATGGCGGAAATTCGGGGCGAAGTAGTAGAAGCCGATACTGTAGATGTAAACGGACTGGAACTGCAACCCGGCTATAGCCCACACGGTATGGGCAACGAAACTACCGAAATCATGCAGGTCGATGCGTCTATACCCGACGCGGATGCACTGCAGAAGTGGGATACTGAACAAACAACTGAATCCCCAGAGATGTTGAAGCGTTACAACGCAATTCGGACGCTTTCTCGTTTACACGTCCGATTTGAGCAGAAAGATGACGATGTCTACGTCACGGATTTGGGTAGTTCTGATACGACTTATCTTGATAACGCACGTGTTGAAACACCGACCCTCATTCAAGACGGTTCTACGCTAAAATGTGGCAAAGTTAGTTTCAAAGTTGTCGATATTGAACGGTCATAATTGGAGAAGGATTGCGTTGTGCATTGAGGGATATGCCCTTAATGCACCACCGTTCCTTATGAAGGCTGTGCACCTTGGATATACCCAGTCATTGGCATTATCACATTTTCAACAAGCAACGCTCAGTTATGGACAGGCGTGCTACGTTGAAGCTATCCAACACTATCTCGCTGGCTTGAAATTGGGCGCGGCACAGCATCACTATATCTATGCCGACCTCGCGAAAGCCTATGAGATGGTTGGCGAGTGGGATACAGCATTGGTGTGTTTAGACATCGCCCTTCGGTTATGTCCTGATTCGCCAACAGCCCTTAGGCGTAAAGCGCGCATTCTTGATGAGAAAGCGTGTTATAATACGCTTATTTCTTTGGATGACTTTAAGGAACCACCTCCGGGACAATTCCTTAAACAGTTACAAATGAGTCCTACGGAGATCTCTAAACAGGTTGTAAATTCGGAATTTTTCGATCTCACTTATCATTCTGAAGCGAATCCACAGACAGTCTGGAACATCTGTCGACTGATTTATCGAACTTACTCGGAATTGGGTGAAGTATTAGGGTACTATCCCGCTTCGCCGGTCTCTATATCAATTACAAATACAAACGGGCGTGCTACGTCTCAACGTTCGATGCCAAGATGGGCGAGTGGGTGCTACGATGGTGGCATCCGTCTGGAATACTGCGCAGCGGGTGAGCCAGTGCTAAGCATTTTATACGCCCTGCTACGGCATGAATGGGTACATCTGTTGGTTCATCATTTAGCACACGGGCATTGTCCTGCATGGCTTGACGAAGGACTCGCACAAAGCATTGCCCGCCCCATGTTCCAGTCCGAACGCTTTGACTTGCAGCAGGCGGTTCAGATGAAGCGTTTACTCCCTTTTACTGCTCTGAACAAACCGTTTAACCAACTTCCCGCAAAATATCGGAAATTGGCGTATATCCAATCCACTGCAGTAGCAGAATTTCTCATCCAGCAGTTCGGTTTCCCCAAGATTCGCAAGTTGCTTCACCAGTTAGGCGACGGCACTCCAATAGAGATTGCAATTGAACAGGTATTTGGGGGCAATTTGACAGAGATTCCTTTTCTTCAAGAGACCGAACATATACCCAACTCAGTTTTGTAATTATACCTTGCGGTTCAGTCAGGACAATTGAGAGTTTGACGTTCCCCCCTGTATATCTGAAGAAACACCCCACGGAATGCCACACGCGTATTCCGTATTAATTCGCAAAAACCCCTCTGTTACGCTTACGGGCTAAGGTTTTGGTTTAATGTTAAAAAAAGAAACGTTGAGACTTAACCAGAAACCTGCGCGTAACGAAATGGAGCGTAGCCAAGAGTCCCATAAATTAAAAATCAAAAATGACGAAACTTGATATTGGTATTCTCATTCTTGTTGGATTAGCTGGTATAAGTTGCTACCGTGCAGGTTTCACCCGAAGTGTATGGGGTATATTCGTCATCGGCATCGGGTTTTTTATCGCTTGTCAATTTTGGGGTCAGCTTGCGATAGTTATCCAAAAGTTGATAGCAAATCCGAGTTGGGCGAAGTGGCTGAGTATCGTGGCTATTGTGCTGGTCGTCTCTATTCTTGTTGACTCACTTTTTGAGCGTATTCAGCGGATTCTCGAAAGTGGCGTTTTGGGATGGGTAAACCATCTACTCGGACTTGGCTTTGGTATTGCTTCTGGCGGACTTGTTATAGCCTTTGCTCTTATTCTTCTCAGCGCATACGGTCCCGATGGCTTCAAAAGCGAGATTGCAAATTCTCGATTTGCCCCTCACCTCACGGATATTGGAAATCGCGTTTGGGCAGTTAGCAAGGACCATGTGCAAAAGCAACTTGATACCGAATGAAAACCTTTTTTTTCGTTTTATGCCAATATAAGCGTGTAGGGTGTGCCCTGCCTCTTATTTTTTTATGTGTGCTTCCGTTACCTGCTGTAGCTGTTGAGTCCGATTTTGCGGATTCACTCTTCCAGGAGGGTGATTATCTCAACGCCGCTCACGAGTATAAACGATTCCTCTTTTTACATCCCGATGCTCCACAAATTGATTTCATAGCGTTCCGCGTTGCCGCATCCTACCAGAATGCAGGTAAATTGGAGAAGGCGATCCAGGCTTACCAATTTCTGATTGATACTTATCCGAAGAGTATTCTTGTCGAGCGCGGAAAAAACAATATTGCGCAGTGTCATGTTCTGTTGGGGGATAGCGAGCAGGGGCTTGCATCACTCAAACGGTTTCTTTCAGAGCATGAGGAGAGTAGCTTAGCACCACGCGCTCGCTTTACAATTGGAATGCTCCATGCCGATAAGGGAGAATGGTCGCGTGCCAGCAGCGTGTGGAACGATGTCCATTCAGCCTACCCGGAGAGTCCTTTTGCTAAAGTGAGTGACAGGTTGGCGCGAACGATAAAAAACGTGGATACACTTCCGCGCCGTTCTCCAACTGTCGCTGGCGTGCTTTCAGCGTTCGTACCGGGGAGTGGACAGGTTTATAGTGGAAGGACGACTGACGGACTTTACACCTTTGTTGGTATGGTGGTATTGGGGAGTGCAAGCCTCTATTACGCTGACCAAGAGCGTTACGAAGTTGCGATACCTGTTGGCGTGCTGAGTCTGTTTTTCTATGGAAATGGTATCTATCAGAGTGTCCAATCGGCGCGGGTTTTCAATGTCCAACGCGAGGAAGAATTTCGTAATCGACTCCAACAGGAAATTCGGGGTTCGGGGTTATTCGGAGCAATATCGCCTTTAAAAGACAAAATGGAATTCGTCGTGTGGAAGTATAGGTTTTAATCGGCTTGGTTAAGCAGTCTAAATCGCTGTGTACCCAAGTCCCCGCATTGTAACTATGGACGGTAGAATCATGACACCAGCATTTTCTCAGCGAATTATGATGAGCCCCTGCTTACAGCGGTGGGTTTTTCTGCTATTGGTGTGCGTTCTGGTTGCATCGGCGAATCAGGCAGTTGATGCTACGAAGATTGCCTACCTAACAATGCGCGGTGAAACGTTTACATATGATCTGAAGATAATGAATGCCGATGGGAAAGAACCTATCAAACTCACTAAAGGTCGGGCATCGGACATTAGCCCCACCTGGTCTCCGGATGGTAGGCAAATTGCCTTTGCTTCAAACAGAGATGGCGATTATGACCTCTATGTCATGAATACCAAGGGGGACAACACCCTCCAACTGACTAACAACCTACATACAATAGATCTTGAACCTTCTTGGTCTCCAGATGGAACGCAAATTGCCTTTGCCTCAAAGAAAAATAGCATCTATGATGTCTATGTTATGAACGCGGATGGTTCTAACTTGGTTAACCTAACGCAAAATCCAAGAATAGACAGATCTCCTTCTTGGTCTCCGGATGGAAGGCAAATTACTTTTGCCTCAACGAGAAATCGCGGCATTTTTGATATTTTCGTGATGAATACTGATGGTTCCAACCCCATCAACCTAACACAAAATCCAGCAAGAGACGACTGGTATCCTTCTTGGTCTCCGGATGGTGAGAAAATCACCTTTTCTTCAGCGAGAGATGACGACTTTGAAATCTATGTCATGGACTCTGATGGCGACAATATCATTCAGTTAACGAAAAACCAAGGGGATGATGATTATCCATGCTGGTCTCCCGATGGCTCACAAATCGCTTTTACCACCGACAGAGATGGAAACTATGAGATCTATGTCATGAACGCGGATGGATCCAACCCTGTCAACCTAACGCAAACTTGGTTTGAACACGATATGCTTCCTGCCTGGCAGCCAATACCACTGTCAGTTTCCACCGAAGGGAAACTGGTAACACTCTGGGGAACTCTCAAAGACAAACGATAGTATAGATGAATTCTTCTAAGCATTTAGCACGAATTGGAAAAATGGATAGATATTTGATAAGAAGTCTTTTGGACACGAGGTTTTATGACAGCAGCGTCTCTTTTTCTTTCTATCATCGTCTTCGCAATTAGCAGTGGCTCGGACGAGCAAAGTCAGCAATACCATTACGCAGAGCATCTCTTTGAATCGGGCGATTATCAAGCGGCGAGACTTGAATACAAACGCCTCCTTTTCTATCGACCTGACCCAGAATTCAGGGATGTCGCCGATTACCGGATTGCCCAGAGTTATTATTATCAAAACCGACCTGAGCGTGCTGAACACCTATTTCGTGAATTTTTAACCGTTCATCCGAATTCGTCTTTTCGGTTTCGGAGCCAGTTGATGATTGGGCAACTCCATTTTGATGCCCGTAAGTATTCACTGGCGCGGACGACGCTCTTTGAACTTCTGCAATCGAGTGAGGATACAGAAGCAGTGGCAGCAGCACACTATCTGCGCGGCTGGTGTTACGTTCACACTGCCGATTGGAACAAGGCGATTGCGGAATTGCGGCGAGTCAATACCCTCCAAATGGATACATCACACGGAAAAAATGCGCGTCGATTGGCGGATATGCTGCTTGAAAAGACACCACTTCCGCACAAATCCCCACAAATGGCAGGATGGCTCTCCACAGTCATTCCCGGGAGCGGGCAGCTTTATGTAGGAAGAGTCAAAGAAGGTGTTCTCGCAGCAGTCTTGAGTGGGGCGTTCATTTATCTTGTGGCAGATGCGATTCGTGAACGCCGTTATGTTGACGGTGCGGGTATCTCCTTGATTGGATGGCAATTTTATTGGGGCAATCGTATTGAAGCACAACGATTTGCCTCCGAATATAACTCACACCGTGAGAGCGAATTGATTGAGGCATTGAAAAAATCATCCGGGCGATAGATACAATCCCTCTTCTGTAGGAGCGAGTTTTACTCGCGACTCTTTCGTTCTTCTGTAGGAGGGAACTCCGATTCCCGACGCTTGGATTCTCTCCTCCGATTCCCGACCCTTAGGTTACCACGCCGCTTGCTTGAGAAATTCCAGTGCCATCAAGGTATGACCCTCTGCATTTGGATGGACACCGTCTTGAGTTGTCCAGAGTGCACCCGGACGGGCGGCGACCGCACTTTCAAAAGCGGTACTGGTCGGAATCAACCGTGCGTCGAACTCCTCCGCGAGTCTATGGATGCTGGCGTTGTAAGCGTCTACGTCTAATGGGCGCGGCGTGTCAACATCTTCTGCAATATAGAAAATCTCAAAGAGGAAAAGTGAAGCACCTAATTCAGTCTTCGCACGTGTGAGAATCCGTCGATAACACTCCTCCCAAATCGGCAGGTAGTCCACCGTCGAAACGCCTTCTCCGTATTGCCGACTCGCATTGTTAATACCGATTTTCACCGAAAGCCATTTCGGTTTTTCGTCAATCACGTCAATGTCCCACCGACTTTCCAAGCCTTCAACGATGTCCCCACCAATGCCTTTGTTGACGTAAGTGATCTGACGTTCCGGGTATTTAGCGGTGATGAGTTCGGTTATTTTGCGGACATAGCCGTGTCCGAGGGGGGCATGTGCATCGCGTCGTCCACAGTCTGTAATGCTATCCCCAATAAAAAGCACTTTATCTCCAGATTGAAACAACAAATTGTTCACAAAGCGTCTCCTAAATGTGATATACTAAATTATTGATGTATTAATTTATCACATTTTGAGTAATATGCCAACATGAAAGATATCGGCGTTCTACACGTCATCACGGATACAACGCTACAATCTCGATTTACACACGCTGCGTTAGCGGAACTCGCAGTCAAAGGCGGTGCGGATACGGTGCAATTCCGTCAGAAACACGGAACAACGCGCGAATTAGTAGCAATCGCACAGTCCATGCAAGCGGTATGCGCAAAATACAATGTGCCACTAATTGTGAACGATAGAGCCGATATCGCACTGGCTGTCGGGGCAACAGGCGCGCACTTTGGGCAAGATGATATGCCGGTTTCTATCGGAAGGCGGATTCTATCCCCAGAAGCGATCCTTGGCGCATCTGCCCGAACTGAAGAGAAAATACTCGCCGCAATTTCAGAAGGTGCTGACTACATCGGGTTTGGTCCCATTTACGGGACCACTTCAAAACCGGATGCAGAAACGGCTAAGGGCTTAGAGAGACTCCGCCGAATGTGTGACATCGCGGCGTGTCCAGTTATCGCGATCGGTGGTATTGGTATTCAGACTGCAGGTGAAGTGATTCGAGCAGGGGCGCACGGCATCGCGGTCATCTCTGTTGTTTGCGCGCACCCTGAGCCACAAGTGGCAACGCAGGCATTACTGAACGAAATTCAGGAGGCAAAGTAGATCGGAACCGATGGAAACGTATATGAGTGCCAGAACCGAAGTCGAACGTCTTTCTAAACTGTTCAGAGAAATCGATGAGACTTATAATCCTGATCTCGATAAAATCGACGAAGCGTTCGTTCAGGGATTGTGGCATGAGCAACGCTTTTTTGATACCAATATGGCGTCGATTGATAGACGGGCAGTTCGCGTGCTAAAGCCTGGGGTCTGGAATCATAACGAAGGTCCCGATTTTATGCACGCCGAGATTGAAATTGATGGGAAACTCCATGTCGGCGATGTTGAGATTCATGTCCGATCTTCGGAGTGGTATGCCCATAAACATCACCTTAATTCCAGATACAACCGCGTTATTTTACATGCAGTGTTCTTTAACGACGACTTCAATCTCCGAACACGGCTCCAAAACAACAAGCGCGTTCCGACCTTGGAACTCCTAAAATGGATTGCCGTAGATACCGGTGATCTCCATGATGATACCCAAGACGCAGAGACGACAGATGAACTTTGCCGAGTAACGGGGAAACACCTGAACATAGAGATACTGAAAGGTGTTTTTGAATCTTTAGGACGTGAACGGTTTTTGGAAAAGACGGAGTCGATGCGTTTGTTAAGGACGCGCCTTGATTTCGAGCAACTTCTCTACGAAGGTATCATGGAAGCGTTGGGATACGAACGCAACAGTAAACCGATGAGGGAATTAGCGCAATATGTCCCGTTCACTGATCTCGACCAGAAATCTGAACTGGAGATTCAAGCGATCCTTTTTGGCGTTGCCGGACTCTTACCCTCACAAAGGGAGAAACCGCTGCCGTCGGAAGTAACGGATGATCCGAGCGTTGCAGCGTTAGAGGCGTTGTGGCACACGTCAGAATATGCTGAACTTCCGCCACGCATGACAGAAGCACGCTGGAGTTTCACTGGGAGACCTCTGAACCATCCGACTCGACGTATTGCTGCGATAAGCCAGTTGATCCATCGTTCCCAAGGTAGCCTGATGATGTATTTTCTGCCGACATGTGAAAAGGCAACGACTGCGGACGCGCGAAAGTTGTTACGAGTTATTGAGAAAGAACTTTGCGCGCTACTGATGATTGAACCCATCGGCTACTGGAAAAAGCACTCTAACTTCGGGACAGGCGGCACTCGGGATGCTGGACTGATTGGAGCGAGTCGGGCTATAGACATCATCGTCAATAAAATCTTACCAGTCGCTTATGTTTGGGCACTCGAAGCGGATAGTCAGAAATTACAGGAAGGAATTCTAAGGCTTTACAGTGTCGGTTCCAAATCAACGGGAAACAAAATTATCAGTAAAATTGATGAACAAATTTTCACAGAGGAACAGCAGATGCGGATTCTGAAGCCGACCGCTAAAATTGAACAGGGAATCATCCGTCTCCATAAAAATTATTGCGCAGACCGACTCTGCGACCTATGTCCTATTTTAGAGCATGGTGCGGTCTTCTCGGAGGAAAGTTAGCATGGATTCGCATGTTACACCCTTAACGGATGAATCCTATTGGACAACGCTTTGGGACGGTCAACAGCACAAGATTCGTCACCTGCGATGGGTTTATGTAGCCAACCGTCAGCTCGCGAAGTTGTTTGACCGAGCACTTTCAGGTTTTAAACAACCGACGCTAATTGAGTTGGGGTGTGCCGATTCTTTGTGGCTCCCTTACCTCGCCCAGAACTATGAAAGCGACTCTTACGGTGTTGATTTTTCGGAGTTGGGATGTCAACTTGCTCGACGGAACCTGTCCCTTGCAGGTGCGGAGGGAACAATTCTCTGTGAAGATCTGTTCGCGTTTGCAAAAAAGCATCGCACTACGTTTGATTTTGTCTACTCAATGGGGTTGATTGAACATTTCAGCACACCACAAGTGATCTTGGAGGAGATGTACAGTCTCCTTAAACCGGGTGGAACGATGCTCACGGTAATGCCGAATCTGCGGGGTATGTATACACCGATCGCTCGCGTCGCGAGTCCGAAACTTCTCGCGACCCACAAGGTAATTCCGCCGACTGCCCTCGCTTCGGCATTGCGAGACGCTGGATTTCACGTCACTGAATTTGGATATACAGGCGGTCCCTTGAAGTTGAGTGTTGTTGATTATTCGCCGTGGCGGGCAGTCATCGGTAAATGGGGGCATGAAGTGCTTTGTAAATGTGTGAATCTGACAGATATTGTGCTTGGTAATCTCTTCGTAGGGCTTCGCGTTCCAAACCAACAGCTGACTTCGCCTTATGTATATGCCCTTTCCACAAAGCCAAATAGAGGATGATTCAAGAGCACCGTATCATTTTTTTTATTAGCAAATTTCACTGTTGAATTTGATGTTTCAAAGCCTAACTGGATTGGAAGGTTGGCAGTTAAAAAAAGAGTAAACATGTGGGAGGGCTTGTAAGCCCGAAACTACAGTCTAACCTAATAAACAGGAGAATCTCTCATGAAAACGTTATGTCTTTTAGCGATTACATTGCTTTGTGTTTCTGTGGCTATGGCAGAGGAAACCTTCTTTTCTGC